>CALXUT010000031.1 GCA_944391755.1 uncultured Clostridia bacterium | reverse complement strand
AGAAATAACAAAAGAACAAAAAGAAGAATATAACCTAAATGATGAAATGTACAAAGAACTCTATGAAAATGGAGGGCTAGCATTCCATTTAAAATTCATGTATCCACAAACTATCACAAACAGGAGGATGTGAAATTGGTTCAAGACCAATAGATTTACATTTAAAGGGATTTGAAAAATTAGGAGTAGAAATCAAAGAAGAATATGGTGAAATTAGATGTAAAGCAGATAAAATAAAAGGAACACAAATTAATTTAGACTTTCCAAGTGTTGGAGCAACAGAAAATATTATTTTAGCATCTTGTTTGGGAGAAGGAACAACGGTATTAACAAATGCAGCAAAAGAACCAGAGATAGAAGATCTAGCCAAGTTTTTAAATAAAATGGGAGCGAAAATCAAAGGATGCGGAACAGATCGAATCGAAATAACGGGAGTAAAAAAGTTATCAGACATCAGTTATAATATTATGCCAGATAGAATAGAAGCGGGGACATATCTCATTGTAGGAGCGATTACAGGAGGAAGAATCAAAATACTGAATGCAAGACCAGAACATATAGAACCAATTTTAAACAAATTAGAAGAAGCTGGTTGTAAATTAACGATAGAAAAGGATACAGTAGAAATTTTACCACCAAGAAGAGTAAAAGCTGTAGATATAAAAACGATGCCATATCCAGGGTTTCCAACAGATATGCAATCCATTTTTGTATCTTTATTATCCACTGCAAAAGGTACATCTATTGTAACAGAAAATATTTTTGAAAATCGATATAAGTATGTTCAAGAATTAAATAGAATGGGAACAAAAATAAAAGTGGAAGGAAGAAGTGCAATTATAAAAGGTACTAGAAAGATACAAGGTGCTAATATTATAGCAACAGACTTAAGAGGAGGAGCTTCAATGGTAATAGAAGCATTGATAGCTAAAGGAATTACTCAAATAGATAATGTGGATTATATTTTAAGAGGGTATGAGGATATGGATAAAAAACTTAGAAGTTTAGGAGTAGAAATTAAAATAGTAAACTGATAATTAATATTATTATAATTAACAAAAAAATATATTAATATTTTTTGACAAAATGATAGCTAGGGTCTTTCTATTTGCCTTTGTCTGCAAAATATTAATATATTTTTTTTATAAATTATTAAATATGAACGAATTGTAAATTTTTTGAATTTTGAGTACAAATTTTAAAAAACTATGGAAAATAACCTATAAAATATGATAAAATACAAAAGAATATTTATGGAATTAAAAATACAAAGGAAGGAGGTAAATATGGCAAATCAAAAAGGCAATTCAAATCGAATAAATAAACAGCGAGAAATAGAGTTAAAAAAAAGAAAACGAAGAAAAATAATATTTATTATCACATTATTGATAGCTATTATGGCAGGAATTTGCACATATTTATTAACAACTGATGTATTTAAAATACAATCTATAACGATTTCTGGAAATAAAGAGTTATCACAAGAAGATATATATGATCTAGCAGGAATTCAGATAGGAGATAATATATTTTCAACTTTTGAAATTGTTACAAAAGTTAGATTAAAACAAAACGGATATATTGAAGATGCAAAAATAAAGAAAAGTTACCCAAATAAAATAGAAATAGAAATAACAGAAAGAAAAAAACAATTCCAAATATTAACCCAAACAGGGTGTTATATATATATAGATGAACAAGGCTATTTATTAGATTATTCTTTGGACAAACTAGAACTTCCAACAATAACAGGAATGGAGATAACAGAAGATAAGATGGATACAATCAATAGATTGGAAGAAAATGATTTAGAAAAAATGGAAAATATACTACAAATACAAGCGGAAACAAAAGAAATTGGATTGTTAGATGCAATTACAGAATACCAAGTAGAAGATGAATTTATAATTGTTTTAGAAAGTTTAGGAATCAATATAAATTTAGGTGATGCTACGAATTTAAAAAATAGAATGTTCTACGTGAAAGCAATATTAGAACAGGAAAGTGGAAATACAGGAACTCTATATATAAATGGAAATTTAGATGAGGGTTTTACACCATATTTTAGAGCAAATTAGAGAGGAGTTATATATGAATAACAAAATGATGATTAGTATAATATTGGGTTTTATGTGTTTATTATTGACATATGGAATTGCAATTCAAGTAAAAACCACAAATAACTTAGGAACAACGACAAGTTCAAACGCAACAGAAAATAAGTTAAGAGATGCTGTTTTGAAAGCGAAGGAGAAATATGATAATTTGTATAATGATTTAGAAGAAGCAGAAAAAAAATTAGAAGAAGAAAGAGCAAATGCAACACAAAATAATAGTGAGTTGGCAGAATTAGAAAGTAGTATACAAGAAGGAAATAAAGCTGCTGGATTGTCAGAAGTAACAGGAGACGGATTAGTAATTACATTAAATGATAATCAAAAAATTTCTGCAAGTTCCTATTTAGGAGATCCAAATGAACTATTAGTTCATTATACAGATGTAATAAGAGTAGTCAATGAACTAAAAAATGCGGGAGCACAAGCAATATCTGTTAATGATCAAAGGATTGTATCTACAAGTTCTATCGAATGTGTTGGAACCGTTATAACTGTTAATGGTGAAAAAATAGGTATGCCAATAACCATCAAAGCGATAGGACTACAAGAGAGATTAATCAATGTAGATAGACAAAATGGATATGTCATGATTTTAAGAGAAAACTATGGAATAGTAGCAGATGTAGAGAAAAAAGAAAATATCACCATTCCAAAATATACAGGAGTCATAAAATTTCAATATGCTGAAAGCAAATAGATGGAGGGTATTATGAAAATAAAAATGAAAAAAGAAAAAATTGTTATGGCAGTAACTATTGGAATTGCATGTTTTGCATTAATGCTTGTCATGTTTATGCAATTTAAAGTTGTAAGACAAACCGATATTACTGCAATAGAAGATATGAGAGAATCCGATTTAAGAGTAGAATTATCAGAATGGAATCAAAAATATGAGGAATTAAATGCACAATATGAAGATGTAATGTCTAAAATTTCGGAATACCAAACGGAACAAGAATCTGATGAAAAAACAGCTCAGTTATTAGAAACCGAATTAGAGCAACTAAATGAGGCATTAGGAATGACGAACGTTGAAGGAGAAGGGATTATAATTGTTTTAGAAGATAAAGGTGGAACACAATTATCAGATGGTGAAACAGTTAAATCAATCAATATAGAAGATTTACTAATTATTGTAAATGATTTATTTGCAGCAGGAGCAGAAGCAATTTCTGTAAATGATCAAAGAATAGTAGCAATGTCAGATATATTTAATATAGGAAGCGGAGATAATTCTTTCATAAGAGTAAATGGTGAAAGAATAACATCACCATATATTATAAAAGCGATAGGAAATCAGAATTATCTTGAAAGTGCAGTTATTGGAAAAGGAGGACGAGTTGATGTATTAAAGGGATTGGGACATGAAGCTACGATAGAGAAATCTAATAAGAAAATAGAAATAGAAAAATATAATGGTACAATAAGTACCAAATATTTAAATTAGGAGGGGGAAAAATGATAGTAATAGCCATTTTAATAGGATGTATATTAGGAGCAATTATAGGGATTAATGCACCTGTAATTCCATATACATATTCTACTTTTTTAGCGATAGCAGTAGTTGCGGCATTAGATTCTGTTTTTGGAGGAATCACATCCGTATTAAAAAAGAATTTTGATTTAACCATATTTATAACAGGATTTTTCTGCAATAGTATACTTTCAATAGCATTAACCTATTTAGGACAAAGATTAAATATAGACATTTATCTAGCAGCATTAGTCGTTTTTGTTGGAAGAATGTTTACAAATTTAACGATAATAAGAAGATATTATGTAGAAAAATGGGTAGAAAAAAGAGCAGAAAAAGCAAAAAAAGCACAAGAGGAATCATAGAAAAATAGATTACAGAAATATTACATTTATGTCAAAAATATTACAAAAATATTTCAAAAATATTTCAAATTGTATTGACATTTGTTTTAAAATGTAATATATATAACACTAAAGGAAAAACACAAAAAAATGGAGGAATTATCTTGGCAATAGGTGATATCATAGTTGGTATTGATATTGGTACATCTAAGGTTTGCACTGTTGTTGGAGAAGTGAATAACTTTGGCCAAATCGAAACTATGTGTAGTACATCTTGCAAGTGTGATGGATTAAAAAAAGGCAAAATTATAAATGAAGAAGAAATAAGTCTAAGCATTGCAAAAACGATAAAAGATGCTGAAGAAGAAGCAAATTTCAAAATAAATTCAGCATATGTAACAATTCCTGGAAAGTATATTACAATCGTTCAAAATAATGTTGTAAAAGAACTTAAAGATAAATTTGCAGGAATATCTTTAAAAGATGTGCAGAGCGCAATTATGCAAGCCAAAGATATAGAAATACCAGAAGGGAAAACAATAATAGATATAGTACCATCAGAAGTAGTACTTGATAATGGAAAAGTAGTAGTAGACCCAGTTGGAAATTTAAGTTCAAACTTTACATTACAAGCTCAAATTATTTTAGCTGACAAAGAATATATCAGACAGTTAACAGCAATTTTTAAACGAGTTGGCATAGAGATAGACGGAATAGTGCCTACAGCATTAGCAGAAAGAAATTTAATGTTAGATACTAATGAATTATATGATAATGTAATGTTATTAGACATTGGAGCAGGAAATACAGAAATAGGTATTTTTGAAGGAAATACTTTTACATATACGAACACAATACCTCTTGGAGGAGATAATATTACTCATGATATATCATTAGTATTAAATATTTCAGAGGATGAAGCTGAAAAATTAAAAAGACAATATGGATTGGCATTAAAGTCTTTTATAGATAATGATAATGAAATAATGCTAAATACTTGTAAAGATGAAAATAGAAATAAAGTAATAAAAAGTTCTGAGTTAATAGAAATTATAGAAGCTAGAATAGAAGAAATTTTTACAATAATCAATAAAGACATAACAAATAAAAATGTAAAATCAAACATAAATACTGTTGTATTAACGGGAAGGGGAATCACTAATATAAATAAAAGTGATGTAGCAGGAAAAATTAATCTAAATATACCAGTTAAAATGTCAACAGGAAGGTTAATAAGTACAGTAAAACCAGAATTTAGAACCAGTTATGCACTAGTAAGATATATTGCAGCAAGACCATTTGCAAAAACAGTATCAAGTCGTATTGATTCACAATCAAACGAAAGTGTATTTAAGGTAATAATGGAAAGAATAAAAGAATTTTTTTATTCATAAAAAATAAGTTTTTAATTTTAAATATATAGTTTTATGGGGAGGAAATCTTTATGATGGAATATGAAGACGTTACAATGATGGATGGTACAGCTACAATAAAAGTAATTGGTGTAGGTGGAGCCGGAAATAACGCAGTAAATAGAATGATAGAAGCAGGGATAAAAGGAGTAGACTTTATTTCTGTTAATACAGACAGACAAGCTTTACAAAAATCAAAAGCTGGAACAAAAATACAAATTGGAGAAAAAATAACAAGAGGACTTGGAGCTGGGGCTAATCCTGATATTGGAGCGCAATCAGCAGAGGAAAATAAATCAGAGATTGCAGAAACTTTAAGAGGAGCTGATATGGTATTTGTTACTGCCGGAATGGGTGGAGGAACAGGTACAGGAGCTGCACCAATCGTAGCACAGGCAGCAAAAGAAATGGGAATATTAACAATAGGTGTTGTTACCAAACCATTTACATTTGAAGGAAAGAAAAGATTATCACAAGCAGAAAGAGGAATTGAAAGCTTAAAAGGAAAAGTAGATTCATTAGTAGTCATACCAAATGATAAGTTACTACAAATCATAGATAGAAAAACATCAATAAATGAAGCATTTAGAATGGCTGATGATGTATTAAGACAAGGTGTACAAGGAATATCAGACTTAATAGCTGTTACAGGAACAGTAAACTTAGACTTTGCAGATGTAAAAACAATTATGTTAAATACAGGTATGGCACATATGGGAATTGGTAGAGCATCAGGAGAAAATAGAGCAGAAGATGCTGCAAAACAAGCAGTACAAAGCCCATTATTGGAAACATCAATTGAAGGTGCAAGAGGAGTTATCATTAATATAACAGGTGGAGAAGATTTAGGATTACATGAAGTAAATACAGCTGCAGAATTAGTTCAAAGAAGCGTTGATCCAGAAGCAAATATTATATTTGGTACAGTTACAGATCCAGATATGAAAGATGAAATTCAAATTACAGTCATTGCTACAGGATTTGAAAAACCAGAAGCTCGTAATTCAGCAAGTGTAGATACATTTGTAAATAAAACATGGGATAAGAAAATAAATTCAATCCCTGCATCAACAGATAATTCTTCACAAGGAGATTTAGACATACCAGCATTTTTAAGAAAAAACAAAAATAAAAATATGTAATGAGAAAGGCTATCATAATAGCCTTTTTTCTTTTTTAAATAATTATGGTTCATACTAAAAAAAGACAGTATTTTTAAATATTTAGTAGTACAATAAATAAAAAGAAAAAAGGTGATAAAAATTACAATATATTTAGATATTATTTTTTTGGAAAATGTAATCATGAATAGTATAATTTTATATGCGGCTGCAATTATTTTAAAGATAAAAACCAAATTTATAAGAATTTTTATATCTAGTATCATAGGAAGTATATATGCAATCATTCTATATATTACAAACTTAAAAATATACACATCCATTATTTCAAAAATTTTATTGTCTATCATTATGGTCTATGTAGCATATAATCCACAAAATGTAAAAAAATTGTGGAAACAAATACTCATATTTTATCTTACTTCATTTGTCTTTGGTGGAGTTTCCTTATATTTAATTTATGTTATAAAACCACAAGATATCTTAATAGAAAATGGAATGTTTATTGGAGAATATGTACTAAAAGTAATTATGTTAGCGGCAATTGTTGCTTATTTAGTAATTAAAATTTCATTAAAAATCATCAAAACAAAACTTTCGCCTAAAGATATGTATTGCAAAATTAAATTCAAATTAAATGGAAAAGAAGTTGAAACAAAAGCCATGATAGATACTGGAAATTTGGTAAAAGAGCCAATCACAAATACACCAGTCATCATTGTAGAAAGTAGTTTATTATATGATGTGCTTCCAAAAGAGATATTGAATAATTTAGACAATATATTAGGAGGAAATTTAGATGAAATTCCAGAAGAGATACAAAATGAATATATAGCAAAATTAAGATGTATACCATTTACTTCTTTGGGAAAGCAAAATGGAATGTTGGTAGGAATAAAAGTAGAAGAAGTAGAAATCGAGAATGAAGAAGAAAGTAAATTGTCTAATAATGTGATAATAGGAATTTATGATAAATCATTAACAAAAAGAGGAGAATATAGAGCTTTAGTAGGAATTGAAGTTATATAAAAGTGTAAGAAATAATCGTAAAACATCGATTATTTCTTTTTTTCTACAATAAGAAAAGACAGTATTTGCATAGCAAAAGTTGTACAATAAACCTATAGAAAGAGGTGATGCAAGATAGGTTTATAGGTATAACCTTGAAAAATCTAAATAAGTGCAAAAGAGGTAAGAGCAATGAATTTTATAGAATTTATTAAAAAAAGTATAAATGCAATCTGTGCAAAATATATAGATGGAAATATAGACGATGATGAAATACTACCCATATTTTATGTAGCAGGAAGTCAGACATTACCACCACCACTAAGCCCTGAAGAAGAAGAAGAAACAATAAAAAAATTAGATACAGAAGAAAAGATGGAAGCAAGACAGACATTGGTTGAAAGAAATTTAAGATTAGTTGTATATATAGCAAAAAAGTTTGAAAATACAGGTATTGGAATAGAAGACCTTATATCAATAGGAACAATAGGATTAATGAAAGGAGTGAATACCTTTAATTCAGAGAAAAAAATAAAATTAGCAACATATGCATCTAGATGTATTGAAAATGAAATATTGATGTATTTAAGGAGAAATAATAAAATAAAAACAGAAGTTTCCATTGATGAACCATTAAATAAAGATAGTGATGGAAACGAATTATTATTATCAGATATTTTAGGAACAGACTCAGATGTAACTTCAAGAAGATTAGAAGATGAAGTGGATATGAGATTATTAAAAGAAGCAATAAAAAAATTAAATGAAAGAGAAAAAAATATAATGGAAATGCGTTTTGGGTTTATCAGTGGAAGAGAAAAAACACAAAAAGAAGTGGCAGATGAACTTGGAATTTCACAAAGTTACATTTCTAGACTTGAAAAAAAGATAATTAATAAAATGAAAAAAGAGATAATGAGTAAGACTGGATAATAAAGCACATTATACAAATCTTGACAAATAGAGCATTTGCGTGTAATATATAGCAGGAGGAGAAGTAAGATGTATAGTGAATTTGGAATAAAAAAAGAAATATTAAATCTATCTAAAGAAGTAGAAAAAGAAATACAATTAATATTCGAAAAAATAGACGAAATAAAAGAAATTAATAGTTTAAAAGTTTTATCAGCATTCCAAAAATGTAGATTAACAGAAATGCATTTACATTCATCAACAGGATATGGAATCGATGAAGTGGGAAGAAACAAAATAGAAGAAATTTATGCAGAAATCATGAAAACAGAAGATGCTCTAGTAAGAGCACAATTGATATCAGGAACACATGCTTTAGCTGTAACTTTATTTGGTATATTAAGACCAGGAGATACCATGCTAAGTATAACAGGTGCACCATATGATACAATGCAAACAATTATCGGAATCAGTAAAGAGCAAAGTAAAAGTTCTTTAAAAGAATTTGGAGTAAACTATGAGCAAATTGAATTAATAAATAATGATTTTGATATAGAAAAAATAAAAGAAAGACTATCAAAACAAGATATAAAATTAGTAGAAATTCAAAGATCAAAGGGATATTCTACCAGAAAAAGTTTAACAATTGAAAAGATTGAAAAAGCCATAAAAGCAATAAGAGAAGTTAATAAAGAAGTGATTATTATGGTAGATAATTGCTATGGTGAATTTGTAGAAGAAAAAGAACCATCAGAAGTTGGTGCTGATATAATCGTAGGTTCTTTAATGAAAAATTTAGGTGCTGGAATTGCAACTAGTGGTGCCTACATAGCTGGTAGAAAAGATTTAATAGAATTATGTGCAGAAAGGTTAACTGCTCCAGGCGTTGGAAAAGAGATAGGACCATCATTAAATCAAAATACAGCATTTATAAAAGGATTATTTTTTGCACCAAGTGTTGTAGCAAGTAGTGTGAAAACAGCAGTATTTGCAAGTAGGATATTAGAAAAATTAGGCTATACAGTAGATCCTAGATATGATGAGACAAGGGCAGATATTGTGCAAACAATAGAATTAGGAGATGCTGAAAAATTAATAAAATTTTGTCAAGGAATTCAAAAAGGTTCACCAATCGATTCTGATGTTATCCCAGAACCAAGTGAAATGGCAGGATATGATGATAAGGTTATCATGGCTGCAGGAACATTTACAGAAGGCTCAACAATTGAATTAAGCTGTGATGGACCAATAAGAGAACCATATATTGCATACATGCAAGGTGGTTTAACGTACGAATATGGAAAACTTGGAATACTAAAAGCACTATCTAATATTTAGAAATAGAAAATTCAAAGTTACATTTACTGTTCATTACTATAAATAAGTCTTAAATGTTGATATATGAATATTTTTTCTTAAAAGCCTTGTATAATGGTAAAAATTGTGATATAAATATAGTAAGAAAAGTACCGGAGGGGTAAAATGGAAGATAATTATGAATATGAAAAAAAGACAATATTAATCGTAGATGATGAACAAAAAATAGTTGATTTATTGGTCCATAATCTAAAAAGAGAAGGTTATAATACAATAGAAGCAAATGATGGAGTAACAGCTGTAGAAATAGCAAAAGAACAAAGACCGGATTTAATATTATTAGATATCATGCTTCCTCGTTTAGATGGTCTTTCTGTATGTAAAAAAATAAAAAATATCTATAATGTACCTATACTAATGGTAACAGCAAAAGATGATGAATTAGATAAAATTGTAGGCTTAGAATTAGGCGCAGATGACTATATTACAAAACCATTTAGCGTAAGAGAAGTTGTAGCGAGAGTAAAAGCAAATTTAAGAAAAGTTGAAGTAAATACAGACATTGATAATATTGCTAGAAATAATGAAGAGAAAAAGCCTGAAAAGAAAAATAGTAGTATAAAAATCGGAAATCTAGTCTTAGATTTAGAAAAATATGAAGTACATATTGACGGCAAAGTAATCAATTTAACTTTAAGAGAATTTGAAGTATTAAAATTTTTAGCACAACAACCAGGTCAAGTTGTAACAAGAGAAGCTTTACTTGAAAGAGTTTGGGGATATGAATATTATGGTGATATTCGTACAGTAGATGTTACAGTAAGAAGAATCAGAGAAAGAATAGAAAAAGATACCTTAAATCCACAAGTATTAATTACAAAGAGAGGAGTAGGTTACTACATTCCAAGCAAAGATTAAAAAAGCGAACTCTTAAGAGTTCGCTTTTTAGATAAAATAGGAGAAAAAGATATGATAAGAGAAAAAACAAGAAAAATTAAAGTAGGAAATGTACAAATAGGTGGACAAAATAAAATAATTATTCAATCAATGTGTAATACAAAGACAAAAGATATAGAGGCAACTGTAAAACAAATACATGATTTAGAAAACGCGGGATGTGAAATCATAAGGGTTGCCTGTTTGGATATGGAGGATGCAAAAGCAATAAAAGAAATAAAAAAACAAATCCATATACCAATTGTTGCCGATATTCACTTTGATTACCAAATTGCATTACAGGCAATAGAATCAGGAGTAGATAAAATAAGAATTAATCCTGGAAATATAGGTAGTGAAGAAAAAGTAAAAAAAGTTGTGGAAGCTTGTAAAAAACACAATATTCCTATTAGAATAGGTGTAAATGCAGGTTCATTAGAAAAAGAATTACTTGATAAATATGGGAAGCCAACTGCGGAAGCAATGGTAGAAAGTGCAAAAAGACATGTAGATATATTAGAAAAATTAGATTTTTATGATATTGCCATTTCGTTAAAAGCTTCAAATTTGGATTTATGTATAGCTGCCTATGAGGAAGCAGCTAAAACATTTCCATATCCATTACATTTAGGAATCACAGAAGCGGGAACAGAGTTTAGTGGAACAGTAAAATCTAGTATAGGACTTGGTGTATTAATAAGACAAGGAATAGGAGATACTTTAAGAGTATCTTTATCAGATGATCCAATAAAAGAAATAAAAGTAGCAAAAGAAATATTAAAAGACTGTAATTTATATAATGGAGTACCAACTCTAGTGGCATGTCCAACTTGTGGTAGAACACAAATTGATTTAATTCCAATTGCAAAAGAAGTAGAAGCATTTTTGCAAACTATAAACGCAAATATCACAGTTGCTGTTATGGGATGTGCTGTAAATGGACCAGGAGAAGCAAGAGAAGCGGATATTGGAATTGCTGGAGGAGTAAAAGAAGGATTATTATTTAAAAAAGGAGAAATTGTAAAAAAAGTACCTCAAGAAGAAATTGTAGAAGTATTGAAACAAGAAATATTAAAAATGGTTTAAGGAAGTGTATTATGAAAATTATAATAGGAAAAACATCTGGATTCTGTGGAGGCGTATTAAATGCAGTTTCAAAAACAGAACAAGAACTAGAAAAAGAAAAGGGAAAAACAATTTACTGTTTAGGGGAATTAGTACATAATAAACAAGTCGTTGAAAAACTTGAAAAAAAAGGATTAAAAATAATAGATAATATAGAAGAGGCTAATGAAAAAGCAATTATAAGGGCACATGGAGTATCTAAAGAGGTTTATGAAAAGGCAAATAATAAAGGAATAGAGATAATAGATTTAACATGTCCAAAAGTATTAAAAATACATAATACAGCAGAGGAATATGCTAAAAATGGATATTTCATAGTATTAGTGGGAGTAGAAGAGCATCCAGAAACAATAGGAACAATTAGTTTTTGTGGTGAAAATTCTTGCTTAATAAGAAACAAAGAAGATATAAATGTAACGCTAGATAAGATTGTAAAAAGTAATATAAAGAAAATTCTTATTCTTGTACAAACAACATACAGTCTTCAAAAATTTCAAGAGATTGTTGAAGAATTACAACAAAAATTAAATGCGGAATATAAGGTATGTATTCAAAATACAATATGTTCGGCCACAAAATTAAGGCAAGAAGAAACAGAAAAATTATCAAAACAAGTGGATGCAATGATAATTGTTGGAGGAAAAAACAGTTCCAATACGAAAAAGTTATATGATATTGCAAAAATAAATTGTGCAAATACAGAATTAGTTGAAACAGTAAAAGACTTAGATATTAAAAATATGAAAAATTATAAAATAATAGGAATTATGGCAGGTGCTTCAACACCAAATGAAAGTGTAGAAGAAATAAAAAATGCCTTAATGAATACCTGATTTTAACAGAGAACGCTAAAAAGAAAGGATTGTATAACAATATGAAATTGAATGTTGTACTAGTAGAACCAGAAATACCTCAAAATACAGGAAATATAGCAAGAACATGCGCTGCAACAGGAGCAAAACTTCATTTAGTATATCCATTAGGTTTTAGTATATCAGAAAAAGCTTTAAAAAGAGCTGGTTTAGATTATTGGGATAAACTTGAAATAGAGGAGCATGTATCATTTGATAAATTTTTAGAAAAATATAAACCAGAAGAGAACAATATGTTTTTTGCAACAACCAAAGGAAAACAGGTATATTCCGATATAGAATATGGTAATATGGAAGAAGTATTTCTTGTATTTGGAAAAGAGACAAAAGGTTTACCAGAAGATATATTAAAAAAGTATATAAATAAGACAATAAGAATACCAATGAGAGAAACATTAAGATCTTTAAATTTATCAAATTCTGTTGCAATAGGAGTATATGAAGTATTAAGACAAACGAATTTTAATGGACTAGAAGAAATAAGTAAATATTTTGATAAATAAAATCTGAAAGATAGTACCAGACTAAATTCCCTGGTACTTTTTTTAAAAATAAAATATGTGAAAGTCGAAATATGTCGAAGGAAAGTTACATAAAATATTAAAAAGATATTGACAAAATCAAAAAAACTATTTATACTATGTTTTGAATTATATAATTTTCTGATATGAATTTTTTCATAAAAATTAAAATCTATTGTATTTTTTCAAAATAAAAAATTAAGTCTAATTTAAGAAATAGAAAATTTAAAAATTAAATAAGTAAGGAAAGGTGGAATTTTTATAGAGAATAAAGAACTGTCCAAAATTAAAGAATTAATAGAAAGTAGTGATAAGACTATTTTAGTAAATATGTTTAATAAAGTATTACACTTAAATATTGAAAAAATAAAATATGATAAAAATGTACAACTAAGCAATATCTCAGAATATGAATTTGAGCTATTAAAAGTAAACAGTATACTTTCTACAAAAGAAAATGTAGAAATGTATTTAAGAATGGTAAAAAAGAGTAAAATAAAAGAATCCATATTTTGCTATTGGTGTTCCATTTATGAAGAAGAATTGCAAAAAAATACAGAAGAGAGCAGAGCAGAAGCAATAATCAATAAAGTATTAATATCAGAATTAAACAAAAGAAAATATCAACAAAGTATTTTCCTAGAAATAGAAAACAATAGAACAGGAATTTTAGAAACAGGGACAGAAGTGAATTTTTTAGATATAGTAAATTATATTAAAGATAACGAAAACAAAAGTAATCAATATGGAAAATTATTAAAATATTTTGATGAAAAAAGTGAAGATGTACTATTAATAGGAATAAAAATGAAAAGAGATAAGATACATTATGATAAATAGTTGATGAATCAACTTGATTTTTAGGACAAGCTTTCATATAATAAAACAAAAGGAGGAATAACTATGGAATATAGATATAAACCACAAGGGGTTTGTTCAGCAGAAATGATTTTTGAGATTGATAATGGAATAATAAAAAAATTAAAAATTATTGGTGGATGTCCAGGGAACACAATAGGAGTATCAAAATTAATAGAAAATAAAAGTATTGATGAAGTAATAGAGATACTTAAAGGAATTCCTTGTGGAATTAAGAAAACTTCTTGTCCTGATCAAGTTGCCATTGCACTAGAAGAATACAAGAAAAAGATGCACGAATAAGTGCATCTTTTAATATAAATCAGCATTTGACATATCAGAATTTGTACTAGTGTCTTTATTTCCTGATTCTACACCCATATAAGGTAATATTTCTGAAAGCATTTTACTAGCTGTAGGTGCTGCAATTTGCCCACCATTATGCTGTCCACCTTTAGGGTTTTTCAAAATAACAAGAAGGACGATTTTTGTGTTTTCAACAGGAGATATTGCAACAAAAGATGCAATATATCCATCACTAGTACCCCATCTAGGTTCAGAAGTACCAGTTTTACCACCTACAGAATATCCAGCAACTTTTGCTTGACCACCAGAACCATGATTTACGACAGATTCCATCATAGATTTTACTTTGTCCGCTGTTTCTTTTGAAATGACCTGACGAATTTCTTTTGTCTCAAAGGTAGTAACTTCACCTGTATCGGTATTTGTCATTTTATCAACAATCTGAGGTTGTACTAAAACACCATCATTTGCTATAGCAGATATAGCAGTAATCATTTGTATAGGTGTTATATTAAATCTTTGCCCAAAAGACAATACACCTAATTCGATAGGTTTAATCTTTTCTAAATCATAAAAAATACTATTGGATTCCCCTGAAAGTGAAATACCAGTTTTATTAAATAAGCCAAATGCATCATAATATTTATAAGAAGTTTCAGCACCGATTTTTAAGCCTAATTCAATAAAAGCAGGGTTACATGAATTCTCTAAGGCATTTCTTAATGTTTGTGATTCGTGAGGATCATAATATCTCCAACAATCAATAGGTTCATCTTCACCTTCTATATAATAGTGTCCTGTACAATAAAAAGTATTTTCTATATCTGTATCTGTAATATCTTCTTCTAAAGCAATTGCAGAAGTAATAATTTTAAATACAGAACCTGGTTCATAAGTATCTGTTACAGCTTTTGGACTCCACATTCTAAAAAGTTGAGTTGTCTTCTGTTCAGAAGTAAGTGTATCCCAAGTTTCTGCTAAATAAGAATTTGGTGTGTTAGGGGAATTACAGTCATAATTTGGGTAATCAGCCATTGCCTTAATTTTTCCAGTAGAAGGATCCATTGCAATGGTTATTCCACTATCACATTCATATAAATCAACAGCTTCTGCTAAATATTTTTCTACAATACTTTGAATATTGACATCAATTGTTAAATTGATATCATATCCATTTTCTGCTGCAATATAGGTCTGCTCTGAATTTGCAATTTCAGATTGACTTGCATCTTTTAAACTAACAGATTTACCAGGAGTACCACTTAAAAAAGAGTCCCAAGAATATTCTATACCGTAAGAACCATGATTGTCAGAATTTACAAAACCTATTACAGTTGATGCTAAATTTTTATAAGGATAAGATCTGCTAGTAGTTTCTTCAATACTTATTCCTGTTTTAATCTTTTCTTCAGTCATTTTATCAATCCATTCTTCTAGCTTATCTGTTTTTTCTTGTTCAACATCAGAAGCAACAAGAAATCTTTTTTCTGTAGTATTTATTTTGGATAAAAGTTCAGCATAATCCAATTCTAAAATTTCTGCAACTCCTTGTGCAACGATTTCTATATTACTATCACTAATATCTGAAGGATTGATATATATTTTATCTGATTCATAACTAATTGCTAAAACATTTCTGCCTGTAGAATCATATATTGTACCACGCTTAGCACTAAGTGTTTCGGTCAAAGTTTGTTGTGATGTTGCTGCTGCTTGCAAACGATCACCATCAATAAATTGTAAGCAAAAGATTCTAGAAATTAAAAGAACAATCAATATTAGCGTAACAACTAATAAGAATTTTACTTTTAATTTAGAAATTGTATTTGGCGTATTGATATCACTTTTAGATTTTACGATTTTTCCTTTGGATTTTATATTTTTTTCTTTACTCATATTATCACCATTCTTTAGTTTCAATTTTTAAATATTTTATAATAATTTTCTTAAAAAATCAATAAAAAAACAAAAATAACGAGAAAGGAGACAAAATGTTATCAAAAGTAAAATCAATGGTTTTAACAGGCTTAGATGGAAATATTGTAGAAATACAGACAGATATCAGTAATGGAATTCCAGAATTTGAGATAGTTGGACTTCCTGATGTAAGCGTAAAAGAAGCCAAAAAAAGAATTTGTGCAGCAATAAGAAATTCCAAGATGGAATTTCCAAGTAAAAAAATTTTAATCAATTTAGCTCCAGCTGATATGAGAAAAGGTGGAAGTGGATTTGATTTAGCGATGGCAATGGGAATTTTAATTGCAACAGAAAAAATACCACGAATCAATAAAAATGATTTGGTGCGAACCATATTCATTGGTGAATTATCTTTAGATGGAAAAGTGAATAGAGTAAATGGCATATTGCCAATATGTATGGAGGCAAAAGAATTAGGAATCAAAAGAGTCGTTATACCAAAGGCAAATGAAAATGAAGCGGCAATTGTAAAAGAATTAGAAATTATACCAATAAAAGATATTTCTGAATTAGTGAAATATTTAAATCAAGAAATAATAATTAAAAAAGAACATATACCAATAGAAACATATATAAACAATATAAATTATGATATTGACTTTTCAGAAGTAAAAGGACAAGAAGATGTAAAAAGAGCTTTAGAAATTAGTGCAGCAGGAGGACATAACTGTCTTATGATTGGTAGCCCAGGCGTAGGAAAAACAATGTTAGTAAAAAGATTAAGAACCATATTACCAGATTTAAGTATAGAAGAAGCAATGGAGATAACAAAAATACATAGTATATCTGGTGAATTACAAAGAGATGGAATTATAAATACAAGACCATTTAGAATACCACATCATACAGTAACAACAACAGCAATCATTGGTGGAGGCAAAAATCCAAAACCAGGAGAAATTAGTTTAGCACATAAAGGTGTATTATTTTTTGATGAATTAACAGAATTCCATAAAAACATTTTAGAAGCTTTAAGAGAACCACTTGAAAACAAAAAAATATCTATCAATAGATTATATGGAAATTATATATTCCCTTGTGACTTCTTGTTTGTTGCTAGTATGAATCCCTGTCCATGTGGATATTACGGGGATGATAAAAAAGAGTGTAAATGTTCGACATTAGAAAGACATCGATATTTTGGTAAAATTAGTGGACCTTTATTAGATAGATTTGATATCCAAATAGAAGTACATCGACCTAAATTTAGTAAAATAACAAATACGAGCAAAAATGAAACATCAAAGAAAATTCAAGATAGAGTAAATATTGCGAGAAGAATTCAGAGAGAAAGATATAAAAACTATAATATATCTTCTAATTCACAACTTTCCACAAAATTAGTGAAAGAATATTGTGTATTAGATACAAAGGGAAAAATACTATTAGAAAGTGCTTTTAAAAAGTTAAATTTAAGTATGAGAGGATATGAAAAAATTTTAAAAGTTGCAAGAACAATAGCGGATTTAGAACAAAAAGAAAATATAGAATATAAACATATTGCAGAAGCAATACAGTATAGGAGTTTAGATAAAAAATATGATTATTGAATATTGTGATACATTATATCCAAAACAATTAAGAGAAATAAAAAATCCACCAAGTAGATTATATGTTTTAGGAAATATAGATATATTGCAAGAGATCGGAATTGCTGTTGTAGGTTCTAGAACACATTCACAATATGGTGAAAAGATGTGCAAAACTTTTACCAAAAACTTAGTAGAGTACAATATAAATGTAATCAGTGGATTAGCAAAAGGAATAGATACAATAGCCCATAAAACTTGTTTAGAATATTCAGGGAAAACAATAGCCGTATTGCCATCAGGATTAGAAAATATATATCCAAAAGAAAATATCCTATTAGCAAGACAAATACTAGATAAAGGTGGTGTATTAGTTTCGGAATATGAACCAAAAACAGAAGCAGATTCTAAAAAGTTTTTAGAAAGAAATAGAATTGTTGCAGGACTTGGAATAGGAACTTTAGTGGTAGAAGCTGGATACAGAAGTGGAACACGAGTAACAGCAAAAATTACGAAGGAGCAAAATAAGCCAGTATTTTGCTTACCAAGTAGCCTAGAAAATAGTAAAGGAATTTCATCAAATGAATTAATACAAAAAGGTGCAAATTTAGTTACGAAGATAGAGAATATATTAGATTTTTATCCCAATATTACATTTTCTAAAAAAAATTTAGAAATACAAAAAGTAAATGACAATCCTGTTTCAAAAGAACTAAAAAAGATATATGAAGTAATAAAGGATATACCTATCCATGCAAATGAGATTACTAAAAAAACAGGACTACCAATTAGTGAAGTAAATTATAAACTTTTAATGCTTCAATTAGATGAAAAAATTATGGAATTACCAGGGCAAAAATTTATTAGAAAGGAATAAAAAATGATTAATAAAAGAAGATTTGGAATAATAGGAGAGAAGATTGCAAAGGATTATTTAAGTCATAAAGGATATCATATCATCGCAACCAATTTTTATACTAAAAATGGAGAAATTGATATTGTTGCTAAAAAAGAAAATTATATAGATTTTATAGAAGTGAAAACAAGAACGAGTGATAGATATGGAACACCAGCTTCTGCAGTTAATAAAACAAAAATAAAACATATGACAGATGCAGCAAGAGTGTTTTTAAGATTAAATAAATTTAATAAATATCAAATTCGATTTGATGTAATAGAGATTTTTATAAAAGACGGAAAATGTAAAATAAATCATATTAAGCAAATTATATAATTCATATTTAAAGAGAAAATGCAAAAAAACACGGATATATCAAGGGTTTTGCTTGACAAAGTAATAAGTAAATTAGTATAATAAGGATGATAAAATATGAAAGGGAACCATATGGAAAATATAGTAGAAGAAACAAAAAGTTTAATGAAAAAATATCATATAAAAGCCAATAAGAGTTTAGGACAAAATTTTTTAATCAATGATGAAGTCATAGAAAATATTGTTAATTGCAGTAGAATAACGAAAGAGGACATGATAATAGAAATAGGACCAGGCTTAGGAACATTAACAAAACATCTATTAGATAAAGCAGGTAAAGTATTATGCATCGAGTTAGATACAAAGATGATAAGAATATTAGAAGATAGATTTTCTGATTATGAAAATTTTGAAATCATCAATGAAGATGTATTAAAAGTAAATCTAAATGAAATTATTAAAAAAAATAAAGAGAATCCCAAAACTAAAAATGTGAAAATTGTAGCCAATTTACCATATTATATAACAACACCAATCATTATGAAACTATTAGAAGAAAAACTAGATATAGAAAGTATAACCGTCATGATACAAAAAGAAGTTGCAGATAGATTAATAGAAATTCCAGGTGGAAAAAATACAGGAGCAATTACCTATACGGTATATTATTATTGCGAATCAGAAAAAATAATGGAAGTTCCAAATAGTTCATTTATACCAGAACCTGAAGTAACATCAGAGGTAATAAAAATGAATTTAAGAAAAGAGCCAGCTGTTCATTTAGAACAAACAAAAGTTATGTTCATGATTATAAAAAGTGCATTTATGCAAAGAAGAAAAACATTATTAAATGCATTGGTAAATACAAAAGTATTTATGAGTAAAGAAGAAGGAATGGAAATATTAAGAAAATTAAATTTAGATGAAAATATTAGAGCAGAAAAGCTAAGTATACAAGATTTTGCGAATATTACAAAATTAATTTGTAAATGAAAGGATGGAAAATAAATGAAAATTGTATTTATGGGAACACCAGATTTTGCAAAAGAATCACTAGAAGCGGTATATAATGCAGGATATGAAATTTTAGGAGTGGTAACAAATCCTGATAAACCAAAAGGAAGAGGAATGAAGTTGGTAGCATCTCCAGTGAAAGAATATGCAATTTCTAAAAATTTAAAAATCTATCAACCAGAAAAGGTAAGAAAAAATGTTGAATTCATAGAAGAAATAAAAAAATTAAAACCAGATGTAATGTGTGTAGTGGCATATGGAAAAATATTACCAAAAGAATTATTAGATATTCCTACTTTAGGTTGTATCAATGTACATGGTTCATTATTACCTAAATATAGAGGAGCAGCACCCATTCAATGGGCAGTTATCAATGGAGAGAAGATAACAGGAATTACAACTATGTATATGGATGTAGGAATGGACACAGGGGATATGATATTAAAAAAAGAAACAGAAATCGGAGAAGATGAAACAACAGGAGAATTATGGGAAAGATTAGCAAAACTAGGAGCAGAGTTATTAGTAGAAACATTAGATAAAATAGAAAAAGGAACGGCACCAAGAATTCCACAGGGAGAAGATTTTACAATGGCACCTATGTTAGATAAAGAAATGTCAAAAATTAATTGGGAAAACAAAACAGCTTTAGAAATTAAAAATCTTGTAAGAGGACTAAACCCAATCATGGGGACCTATTCCTTTTTAAATGGAAAAAAAATAAAGTTTTGGAAAGTAGATATGGAACTATTAAAAAATAATGAAAATATAGAAAATGGTACGGTTATAAAATCAGATAGTAAAGATGGCTTATATATAAAAGCCAAAGATGGAATTATCAAAGTACTTGAAATACAAGGAGAAAATGCTAAAAAAATGAATATACAAGATTTTCTTAGAGGAAATCCAATTGCAGTAGGAGAAAAATTTGAATAAAAAATAAAGAATAAAAATACATATTTTGGTACATAATGAATCTGAAAGAGAGGTATCATTATGGAAGAGAATATTAAAAATTTAAATGTATTTTTATCAAATTTAGAAGTTATGTCAGTTAAATTACAAAATTATCATTGGAATGTAACTGGAAAAGGATTTTTCTTAACTCATGAAAAACTAGAAGAATATTATGAAGAAATGAGAGAAGAAATTGATGAAATTGCTGAACATATATTAGCAAAAGGATTTCAACCATTAGGTACAATGAAAGATTTTACGCAAAATGCAGAAATACAAGAAGCTAAAAATGAGAAAATTAAGAGTTTAGAGATTGTAGAAAATGTGATAAAAGATTTTCAGACAATCAAACAAAAAGCTATGCAAATTAAGCAAGAAGCGGAGAATAAATCAGATTATGCAACATCTTCGATAATGGATGAATATCTAAAAAATTATTCAAAGAAATTATGGATGTTACAAGAAGTTGTAAAATAAGAAAATAGTAGATGATAAAATAAATAAAAAATCAACCTCAAGTTTGCGAAATAGGCATATAAGAAGTTGATTTTTATTTTATATAAACAGTTTTATCGTTAAGTATTTGAATTAAAGTTTAAAAAAATTTTATAGAAATTGACAATCTATTCGTTTTTAGAATAAATAAATTATTAATACTATTATCATCACAAGCTTTAACTTTTATAAAAATCATTCAGATTTTATTGACTTTAAAAGTCTTTATTGATATACTAACAATATCATTAATTCAAATACTTAATGATGATTTTTGGAATAGATTATAGGCTGATATATATCAGTAAAAGGAGAGGAGAAAGAAACGAATGAAAAGAACAAATAATCCAGAAAAAGCTATTACATTAATTGCATTAGTAGTAACAATAGTGGTGCTATTAATCTTAGCAGCAGTAAGTATTTCTATGCTTACAGGAGAAAATGGAGTTATAACCCAAGCACAAAATGCAAAAGATAAAACAAAAATAGGGGAAGAAAAAGAACAAGTACAATTAGCAGCAACAGCAGCAAAAGGAAAAACAAATTGGGGAGAAATAACAGAGGATAACTTTAGAGCAGAATTGGATAATAATATAGGAAGTGGAAAATATACATTAAGTAAAAATGGGGATATATTCACAGTAACTTATAATGATAGTAAAAGAAGTTATGATGTAGATGCTAATGGAAACATAACAGAACAAGGAGAAGCAAGCTTAATAGCAACTATGATAATAGAAGGCGAAAAAGTAGAAACACCACCATTGCCAAGTAGTGATTTTAGTCATATAGATGGAACCGTAGATACAGGATATGTAATAAAAGATAGTAAAGGAAATGAATTTGTATGGGTACCAGTAGATAAAAATCAAAAAATAAAAATAAATGTAAGTTCAAAAGAAAAGATAGATAGTATCAGTTTAACAGACCCATATGGAGATGAAATCCCATTAGTTAATACAGATAATTTAGGAACAAGTTATAATAATCAAGAAATAGAACCAACGATAAATGGAACATATTGCTTAACAGTGACAGCGGGAGGAGAAACAAAAAAAGTATTTTTAAATGCGCATAGTTTATATGCAATGGATGTATTTTTAGATTGGCTGTTAACAGAAGAATATGCAGAGAATATAGGTACAACATTAGAACAATTATTAGAATCATTGGGGGTATCTAATGTTGAAGATGCATATCAAGTCATAGGAGCACAATTAAAAAATATGTATTCAGATACAGAAGATTATAAAGAATCTGTAAATGAAAATGGAGGATTTTATATAGCAAGATATGAGGCAAGTTATGAAAATGGAAATGTGGTAAGTAAAGAATCGACAATAGCCAATACAAATTCAACATTAGAAAATGGAAAGTTATGGAATAATATTTCACAAGAAGAAGCACTATCAAAATCAAAAGCTATGTACACAAGTACAGAATTTACAAGTTCATTATTAACAGGAGCAGCATGGGATAGAACATTAGGATGGTTAGAAGAAACAGGAGCTGTAAATGCACTTGAAATTGTAGGAGATAGTAAAAATTGGGGAAATTTCTATGATGATACATTTTCAAATACAACAGGATTAATTAATACAGGGGAATATGATGAAACTGAAAGAAATCATATATATGATCTAGTAGGAAATCTATGTGAATGGACAACAGAGACTACCTACGAAGGTGGTAGAGTTTTTCGTGGTCGGCAGTTGCCTTTATAGCAGTTCTGATAGTCCAGCTTATATTCGCACGGCCCTTTCATCATCTGTTAGTGTTGAGAGCTATGGTTTTCGCCCAGCATTATATTTATAATATCAAATACCAAAGCCATGTATCCAGATAGAAAATTACCAAAAAAGAAAAAGTGCATAAAACAAAAAATCACTTAATAAATATGATTAAGTGATTTTTTTTCAAATTTTACTATACAAAAATAAAAATTAGTTATATAATGTATCCAAAATATGATAAAAAGGAGAGAATATTGGGTATGGAATTAAAGAAAATTCTAGTAGGAATTGATGGATTAAAAGCCAAAGGAAGTTTAGATATAGATGTAAAAGGTTTAGAAAGTAATTCCAAAAATATAAAAGACGGATATATGTTCATTGCCATAAAAGGATTTGCAACAGATGGACATTCATATATAAATGATGCCATAAAAGCAGGGGCAAAAGTAATCATGGTAGAAGAAGGGTGTGATTTAAAAGCGATAAAACTACCTTCTGATGTAACATTAATTATGGCAAAAGACACAAGAGAAGCATTAGCAAAGTGTAGTTGTAATTATTACGGAGATCCTTCAAGAAAATTCAAATTAATAGGAGTTACAGGAACAAAAGGAAAGACCACTACAACATTTATGATAAAAGAAATATTAGAAAAGGCAGGACATAAAGTAGGACTTATAGGAACAATAGCAACATATATCAATGGAAAAATGATTACAGAAAGTAGCAGAACAACACCAGAAAGCATAGAATTACAAAGAACATTTGCAGATATGGTAAAAGCAGGTGTAGAATATGTTGTTATGGAGGTATCTTCACAAAGCTTAAAATTACATAGAGTAGATGGATGTCATTTTGATATCGTTTTATTTACAAATTTTTCAGAAGATCATATCAGTGAAAAAGAACATCCAGATATGAAAGATTATTTTGAGTCAAAACTAAAATTATTTGAAATGTGTGATAATGGAATTGTAAATGTAGATGATTTACAAGTTTCAAAAGTACCAAAACTATTTCCAGATAGTAATATTATGACATATGGTATTGATAATGCATGTGATGTTTTAGCAAAAGATATTACAATAACAAATTCCTATGTAGACTTTAGAGTAAAAATAACGGATAAAAATGAAAGAGTAAAAGTAAGTATTCCAGGAAGATTTAGTGTATATAACTCTTTAGCAGCGATATGTGTTGCAAAAAAATTAGGAATATCATCAGAGAAAGTAATAGAAGCCTTAGCAGATATAAGAGTTCCTGGAAGATCAGAAATGGTTCCAAACAAAAAAGAAATTCCAATCATGATAGATTATGCACATTCACCAGAAAGTTTACAAAATATATTATCAGCAGTAAAAAGTTATACAAGAGGAAAAGTCATATCTGTATTTGGATGTGGAGGAGATAGAGATAAGACCAAAAGACCAATCATGGGTGAAATATCTGGAAGAATTGCAGATTTTACCTTTATTACTTCAGATAATCCTCGTACAGAAAATCCTGATGAAATTGTAAAAGAAATTGAAGAAGGAATCAAAAAGACAAAAGGAAAATATAAAGTCGTTGTAGACAGAACAGAAGCGATAAAAGAAGCAATAGCAATGGCAACAAAATTAGATATCATTGTTCTTGCTGGAAAAGGTCATGAACCATATCAAGAAATAAATGGAGAAAAATTTCCATATGATGAAAGAATCATCGTAAATGAAATAATAGGTTAATTTAACAGAAGAAAGGTTGATGAAATTGGATTTTCAGACAAAATTATTATTAATATCGTTTGCAGTAACAGTCGTACTAGGACTAATTATAGTACCAATATTAAGAGCGTTAAAAGTAGGGCAAATAGAAAGAAATGATGGACCAGAATCTCATTTGAAAAAACAAGGCACTCCAACAATGGGTGGAATTATTATCATGTTAGGGATAATAATTGTAACTGTAGCAGCATATGTTTATTATAAAGGAAAAGATGCAGAACTAGCACATAATTTATTACCAATTTTAGGATTAACAATAGGATTTGGAATTATTGGTTTTATAGATGATTTTAAAAAATTAGTATTAAAAAACACAAAGGGATTGAAACCTAGTTTAAAAATGCTAGGATTATTATTGATATCTGTAGTATTTGTAATGTATTTAATAAAAGGATTAAACTTGGGAACAGATACTTATATACCAATATTGAAAGAATATATAAATATACCAGTTTTTTTATATATTCCATTTGCAATTTTAGTAATATTAGCAACAACAAATGCCGTAAATTTAACGGATGGAATAGATGGATTATCTTCAAGTGTATGCACAATTATTATTACTTGTTTAACCGTAATAGCAACTATCTTTGGTGTAAAAGAAATTGTTGTATTTGGAGCAATTGTTATAGGAGCAGTATTAGCATTTTTAATGTTTAATATATATCCAGCAAAAGCTTTTATGGGAGATACAGGTTCACTATTTTTAGGAGGGGTTATTTCTGGAATTGCATTATATTTAAAAATGCCACTATTATTACTTTTAATAGCAATTATTCCAGTAATAGAGACAATTTCAGTCATCATACAAGTAGCATTTTTCAAGAAAACAGGAAAAAGGGTATTTAAAATGGCACCAATACATCATCACTTTGAGTTATCTGGTTGGAGAGAAAATAAAGTAGTAATGGTGTTTAGTGTAATCACATTGATTGTATGTGTAATAGGATTACAAATTATTTAATAAACAAAAGAATTAAAATTATGAAAGGAATAAAAAATGGCAGAAAAAAGAAAAATAAAAGGTTTTTCTAGTTTTTTGAATAATCCAGTAGATTTTACTTTGGTCATAACAGTTCTTCTGTTATTATCAATTGGTTTAGTAATGGTATTGTCGGCAAGTGCACCAACTTCGTTACAAGAATATGGCAATAGTTATCACTATTTTTTGAGACAACTCTTTTTTGCTATATTAGGATTAATTGGAATGTATTTTGCATCAAGGTTTGATTATAGAATTTTCCAACGTTTTTATAAACATGTATGGTGGATTTCTATTGTGCTATTAGTAGCAGTTCTTATATTTGGAACCGAACGTGGTGGAGCAACAAGATGGATAGACTTAAAATTTACAACATTTCAACCATCAGAAATTGTAAAATTCTTCATAATTGTTTTTTATGCAGGAATATTAGTAAAAAATAGAGATGATTTAGGTAAATTTTTTAAAGGACTTGTGAAACATGCATTGTTTTTAGTTCCGATAATAGGATTACTATTATTGGAACCACATGTAAGTACCTCAGCAGTTATTATCATTGTTTGCTGTGTTATGATGATTGTGGCTGGTTGCAAATTTTGGCAATTTCTTTTAACAGGAATCACTGTTGGAGGTATAGGGGGGAGCATCGCAACCATTTTATATTTTGCAAATGAAACTTTTAGAGAATATTTTCAATATGCTGTAACAAGGATAGAAACTTTTTTAGATCCATGGAAAAATACGACAGGAAGTGGATGGCAAGTTATACAAAGTTTATATGCAATTGGATCTGGTGGATTATTTGGAACAGGTCTAGGAGATAGTAAACAAAAATATTTATATTTACCAGAACCCCATAATGATTTTATTTTTTCTGTTATAGCAGAAGAATTAGGATTTGTGGGTTGTTTAGTAATCTTCATATTGTTTGCCATATTCATATGGAGAGGAATTTTGATTGCAATGAAAGCACCAGATATGTTTGGTAGTTTGGTTGCAATAGGAATAACAACATTAGTAGGAATACAAGTAATCATCAATATAGCCGTTGTAACATCATCAATGCCAGCAACAGGAATGCAATTACCATTCTTTAGCTATGGTGGAACAGCATTATTCATTTTACTATGTGAAGTAGGAGTATTGCTAAGTATATCAAGAGCTGGTTCAAAGCAATAGAATAAAAGATAGAAAGGAAAATGCAATGAGAGTCATAATAGCTGCAGCAGGAACGGCTGGACATATCAATCCAGGGCTTGCAATTGCAAATAAAATTAAAGAAAAAGAAGAAAATTCTGAGATTATATTTATTGGTACATCAAGAGGATTAGAGAATGATTTGGTTCCAAGAGCAGGATATGCATTAAAAACGATAGAAGCATATGGATTAAGTAAAAAAATATCAATAGATAATTTAAAAAAGATAGTAACAACTTTAAAAGCAACAGGAAAAGCAAGAAAAATCATACAGGACTTCAAACCAGATATCATTGTTGGAGCTGGAGGATATATTTGTGGTCCTGTTGTTTGGGCTGCCAAAAAAGAAAAGATACCAGTCGTTTTACATGAAAGCAATGCATTTCCAGGAAAAGCTACAAAAATCTTAGCTAAAATAGCAGATACAGTATTAATTTCTTTTGAAGAAGCACGAAACAGAATTCCAAATGCAAAAAATATAGTATTTACAGGAACACCAATAAAAATACAAAAAAAAGAATATTCAAATGAAGAAAAAAATAAAATATTAAAATCTGTAAACTTAAAAGAAGACAAACCAATTATTTTAATATTTGGTGGAAGTCAAGGAGCACAGAAAATAAATGAAGCAATCATAGGAATCATTGAAAATAAATTAAATACAAATTATCAAATTATATGGGCTACAGGTCCAAAACAATTTGATAGTATAAAAGATGAATTTGAAAAGAAGAATATAGATATCCATAATATAGAGAATGCAAGTATTTTACCATATATATATAATATGGAAGAAATCATGAATATAGCAGACATAATTGTTGCAAGAAGTGGAGCAATGACAATAACAGAAATTTCAACTTTAGGGAAACCTTCTATTTTAATTCCACTTCCAAATGTTAGTCAAAATCATCAATTATATAATGCAAAAGTACTTGAAAATGTTGGGGCTGCAAAAATCATATTAAATGATGAACTAAAAAAAGACAACTTAAATGCAGAAATTCAAGAAATAATAAAGTCTCCTGAATTAATGGAGAAAATGAGTAAAAAAGCATTATCGAAAGCAGTCAAAAATGTGCAAGAAAATATTTATAGAGAAATAAAAAAAGTAATAAAAGGTGATAAATCATGTTAGGTGAACTTCAAATGGCAATATTAGTAATAGCTATAGATATAGCTGTTCTAATAATCAGTATCATTTTAATAAAAAAATATCTAACTCAAAAAATAATGTTTCCTAAAACTCGACTAATAAAAGGTGCAGGAATGACAAATGATGACTTAGATATCAATAACAGTATTTTTCTACATATGACAGATGGAATCATTGCATTTGATCGAGATGGAAAATTAATTTTAATCAATCCTGCAGCACAAAAATTATTAAATGTACAATCACATCATCAAGATTTTAAAGATATTTTTGGAAGATTTCATTTAGATGTAAATTTAGAAAAAATTATATATCTAGAAAACTGGACAAAAACAGAAGAAAGATTTCAAATTGAAGATCGATTTGTGAATGCATATTTTGCACCATTTAAAAAAGAAAATGATAGAACAGTAGGTGTCATTGTTGTTATACAAGATATAACAGAACATGTAAAACTAGATAATATGAGAAAAGAATTTATTGCGGATGTATCACATGAATTAAAAACTCCTATAACATCTATCATGGGGTATGCAGATACATTATTAGAAGAAGAATATGATAAAGAAACACAAAGCAAATTTTTAAGCGTAATCGCATCAGAAGCTAGAAGAATGGCAAAATTGGTAACAGATTTACTTACTTTATCTAAAAATGATAGTAATAGAGATGTTGTACAAAAAGAAATGTTTGATTTAGGTGAATTGGTAAAAAAATGTCAGGACAAGCTTGCAATAGAGATAAAAAAGAAAAACCATGAAGTAAAATGTTTCGTTACAGCAGATGTTCCACCAGTTTATGCAGACAAGGATGACATTGAAAGAATTATTTTAAATATTTTAACAAATAGTATAAAATATACAAAAGAAAATGGAGAAATAAAGATATATGTGGGATTTGTATATAATGATGCTTATATAAAGATATTTGATAATGGAATAGGAATACCAGAAGATGATTTAGGAAGAATATTTGAACGATTTTATAGAGTAGATAAAGCTCGTAGTAGAGAAATGGGAGGAACAGGTTTAGGACTTTCCATTGCAAAAGATTTATTAGATAGAAATGGTGGGAGTATAGATATTAAAAGTGAAGTTGGAAAAGGTACGGAAGTCGTAGTAAAAATACCAACTAAAATAAAACAAGAAAAAACGAATTCTTAAAAGCTTGAAAATTCATGAGTTTTAGGATATAATAGGATAAGTTTTATTTGAAAGGAAAGAAAGATGAAATCAAATATACGAGAAATAATAGAATGGTTAATTTGTATTATAATAGCAGTTGTATTGGCTTTAATTGTAAGATATTATATTGGAACACCAACTATAGTACAGCAAACTTCTATGTGGCCAACTTTAGAAGATGGAGAGAGATTATGGTTAAATAGATGGGGAAGAACGACTAAGAAAATGCCAGAAAGAGGAGAAATCATAACATTTGAAGCACCAACAACGAATATAGTAACAAAAGAAGATGTAGACTTAAATAATCCAATTGCAAAATACGAGAACAATCCAGAAGGAGTATTTGCAAAATTTAAATACTATGTCTTAGAAAGTGGAAAAAGAAGTTATATAAAAAGAGTAATAGGTTTACCAGGTGAACATATAGAAATAAAAGATGGTTCTGTATATATCAATGGAGAAAAATTAGTAGAAGACTATTTACAAGACGGTCTTGTAACAGATATGAAAATAGGAAATAATGAATTATATTTTACAGATTTTACTGTACCAGAGAATTGTGTATTTGTACTAGGAGATAATAGAACAGGAAGTACAGATTCAAGAGCCTTTGGATGTGTACCTTTAGAAAAAATAGAGGGAACAGTAGCTTTTAGATTTTGGCCATTATCTAAATTTGGAGGAGTAGATTAGAAAATTGTTTGAAAACATATTAGGAAATGAAAGAAACAAAGAAATATTAAAGAAAACAATTGAATTATCACAAATATCACATAGTTACATATTTTGGGGAACAGAAGGAATTGGTAAAAAATTAATTGCTATGGAATTTGCAAAAAAGATATTATGCCTAAATGAGAAAAAAGAGAATTGTAACTGTAAATCATGTATAGAATTTAATTCCAACAACAATCCTGATTTCTCACTTATTGGAGCAAATGATGAAAAAATAAAAATAGAACAGATAAGAGAAATGCAAAGAAAAATAGCAGAAAAGCCAATCATTTCAGATAAAAAAGTTTATATCATAAATGATGCAGACAAAATGACAACAGAAGCACAGAATTGTTTATTAAAAACCTTAGAAGAACCACCAGAATATATAACGATTATATTAATATGTCCAAATGAAAATAATTTACTTAGTACAATTAAATCAAGATGTACAAGAATATATTTTGAACCAATAGAAATTAAAAATGTTAAGAAATATATAATAGATAATCATATAGCAGAAAATGTAAATGAAGAAGTTCTAGAATTATCTCAAGGAAGTATAGGAAAAGCACTTAAAATATTGGAACATCAAGGGTTATATGAAAATGTAGAAAAAATATTAGAACACTTATCTGATAGAGATTTAATCGATATCATATCCATGTCAGAAGAAATATATAAATCAAAAGAGGAAATTAGTTCTATATTAGAATATATGAATGTACTAGCTTTAAAATTAAGTAAAAATAATATAACATATATAAATTGCATAGATAAAATAGAAGAAACAAAAAAAAGACTAAAAGCAAATAGTAATTATGATATGTGTATAGACAACTTGTTGTTTAACATGTGGGAGGAAGTTAATGAAAAAAATAATAGGAGTTAGGTTTAAGAGATTAGGAAAAATATATTTTTTTGATCCAAAATGGTTAGAAGTTAAAAAAGGAGAAAATGTTGTTGTAGAAACTGCTCAGGGAGAAGAAATTGCAGAAGTAGTAGTACCTAATAGAATGATAGAAGAAGAAAAAATTGTTGCACCATTAAAAAAAGTGCTAAGATTGGCTTCTCAAAGGGATTTAAAACATGCAGAAGAATGTAGAAGAAAAGAAAAAGAAGCATTTGATGTATGTAATAAAAAAATTAAAGAACATAATTTAGAAATGACATTAACAGATGTTGAGTATAAATTTGATAACAGTAAGATATTATTTTACTTTACTGCAGATGGAAGAGTAGATTTTAGAGAATTAGTAAAAGATTTAGCAGCAATCTATAAAACAAGAATAGAATTGAGGCAAATTGGCGTTAGAGATGAAGTAAAAAGAATCGGTGGAAATGGTGTCTGTGGAAGAGAACTATGTTGTTGTTCATTCTTGAGTGATTTTGAAACAGTATCCATAAAAATGGCAAAAGAACAAAATATTTCATTAAACCCATCTAAGATTTCAGGAAATTGTGGAAGATTAATGTGCTGTTTAAAATATGAACAAGAAGTTTATGAAGAAAAACTACAAAGATTACCAAGTGTAGGAGCTATCGTAAAAACGCCTGATGGAAAAGGAGAAGTTGATTCAATAGAAATATTAAAAGAAGTGGTAAGAGTGCAATTTAAAGATGGAGATATTACAACATATAAAAAATATAATGCAAAAGATATAAAAGTATTAGAAGATACCAAAAAGGAAAACGAAAATATAGAAGAAAAAGAATACCAAAAAGAACTAAAAGAATTAGAAAACTTACAAAAACAAGATTCAGAAATAAAAAGTAACAATTAATTTAGGAATAGATAGAATGCGAGAGGTGGTGATAAATATGGCATATAAAATACAAAGTGATAAATGTATAAGTTGTGGAGCTTGTGCAGCAAGTTGTCCAGTAGGATGCATATCTCAAGGGGAAAATTGTTTTGAGATAGATGCATCAGCTTGTATAGGATGTGGAACTTGTGCAGGTGTTTGCCCAGTAGAAGCACCAGTTGAGGAATAACATATTTAAATGAAGCTATCTTAAAAGATAACTTCATTTTTTTGACGCCTTTTACTATAGATGTGAATATAATATAAAAGGGGGATAAAAATGACTCATAGAAAAAGATGTTGTAGAAGTTTACAATCAAGAGACATAACAATAGAGGAATTAAAAAATAAGGTCATCCAAGGAGCAATTTTATTAGATGTAAGAAGTCATCAAGAATATAGAGAAGGGCATCTTCGAGGAGCAATCAATATTCCAGAATATGAAATAGATAATAGAATAGAAAGAGAAATGCCTAAAAAGAATCAATTAATTGTGATATATTGCCAATATGGGGCAAGAAGTATAAATGTATATAATAAAATGAAAAAATTAGGGTATACCAATATCTATCATTTGCATGGAGGGCTAGACATGTTGTAAAAAATGTATTAAAATAAAAAAGAGGTAGGAAAATGGATATAGATTATATAGAAAAAATGACGAACAAAAAAATAAAATATTTTGAAGAAATAGAATCAACTCATTTATATGCAAAACAGATAGAAAAACAAGGGGATTTTATTATTATAGCAGAGAAGCAAACTGCAGGAATAGGAACAAAAGGAAGACGATGGTATACAGGAACAGGAAAGAATATAGCAATGACAATTATAAAACATCCCACCTGTAAAATAGAAAAAATAGAAGGACTTACCACAAAAATTGCCGAAAGCATAAGAGATGTTATTAAAGAATTATATGGATATGAATTAAAAATAAAAATTCCAAATGATTTAATATTAAATAACAAAAAAATAAGTGGAATTTTAACAGAGATTCATACACAAGCTGAAAAGATTGAATATTTATTAATAAGTATAGGATTTAATGTTAATGAAGATTATTTTGATGAAGAAATAGAACAAATGGCAACATCATTAAAAAGAGAATATAAGAAAGAATTTGATAGAGAAATCATAGTAATTAAAATCATTAATAAAATTAAAGAGATAATAGAGCAAATGTAGTTCTATTATCTTTTTATTTTGAATATAAATAAAATAGGAGGGATAGTTTATGGAAGAAAACATTTCAAAAAGTTTTATGAATATAGTAAGGGGAGTGTTTATATCAATCATATTCACAATGTTTTTTTTATTCATATTTTCAATAATATTAACATATACAAATATAAGCGAAAGTTTTATAACCCCAGTTATAATAGTTACAACGGCAATAAGCATATTTATCGGAAGCTCTATAAGCTGTTTAAGAACTAGTAAAAATGGATTATTAAATGGAGCCATGATTGGAGGAATATATTTAATAAGTTTATATATCATTTCAGGATTTATGAGCCAAAACTTTTCTTTAAATATGCAATCCATTATAATAATTGTTGCTGGTATGATATGTGGAATGGTAGGAGGCATTATAGGAGTAAATAAAAAATAGGTCGAATGGAAAAAATATGAAAAAATAGTTGATATTTTTAGGAAAATGGGGTAAAATCTATAAAGACAAAAGGAGGAAGAGAATGATTACTTTGGAAGATGTAAAAAACAATGAAGAGGTACAAGCTTTTGTAAATGCCTCTCAAAAGCAATTAGAAGCACTAGGATATACAGAACATTCAAATAGGCACATAGGAATTGTATCAGAGAGAACAGGAGAAATATTAAGAAAACTAGGATATGATGAAAGAACGATAGAGCTTGGAAAAATAGCAGGATATTTACATGATATAGGAAATTGTGTAAACAGAGTAGATCATGCTCATAGTGGAGCTATTTTAGCATATAACATCTTAAAGGAAATGGGTATGCCACCTGAAGATAGAACAGAAATTGTTATGGCAATAGGAAATCATGATGAAGGGACTGGTACAGCTGTAAGCAGTATATCTGCAGCATTAATATTAGCTGACAAATCAGATGTACACAGAAATAGAGTAATCAATACGAATATGTCTACATTTGATATACATGATAGAGTGAATTATGCAGTAACAAATGCAAACTTAGAAATTGATGAAATTAATAGAAAAGTAACTTTAAGTTTAACAATCGACACACAAATTTGTCCAGTATTAGATTATTTTCAAATTTTCATGGATAGAACCATGATGAGTAAGTATGCAGCTAAATATTTAGAAATATGGTTTGAGCTTGTAATAAATGGAACAAAATTATTATAAAAGTTGAGGAAGGAATGAAAAACAGGAAATGAAAAAAGTAAAAATAATAACAATAATTTTAGCAATTGTACTAATAACGCTAGTAGCTTTTTTGGGAGTGTTTGTTCAAACACAAAATAGAATGGAGAACAAAGTAAAAGAATATGCTTTAGGAAGAGAAATTGAAGGAGGTAGAGTAATAGAATTAACTATACCAGAAAGTGATACCACAGATACGAATAGTTTAACTGTAGAAAACTATGAAATAGTAAAAAAGACTCTTGAAAACAGATTAAATTCGCTAGGAGCACAAGATTATGTAATTAGACTTAATAAAGAAGATGGAACAATAAGAGTAGAAATGTCAGAAGATGAAAATACAGATACATTAGCATATTATCTAGATGCATCAGGAAAAGTTGAAATGAAAGAGAAAGATGCAGAAACAGAATTATTAAATGATTCAATGGTAAAAAAGGCTAAATATGGGTATACTGTTTCAAGTGATGGCGCATATCAAATATATTTAGAATTACAATTAAATAATGAAGGACAAGCTAAAATACAAGAAATTTCTAATGATTATGCAATACTTTCCAATGAGATTGATGAAATAGAAGCTGCACAAAGTGAAGAAGAATCTACTGATCAAAATGGAGAAACTACAGCTGAAACAGAATCAACTGAAAATGCTGAGGAAAATACGGATAATACAGTAGAACAAACGGAAAATACGGAAGAGACACAAAAGAAAATAGCGGTGTTGACAATTGGAGATACAGAATATGATATTAGTAAAATAGAAAAAAATATATTGACAGTAAATATTGGAAGTTCATCTTCTTCAGAAACTTCAATAAATAACAATACAGCAATAGCTGTAGAATTAGAAATGTTAATAAATGCAGGAAAAATGCCAATAGATTATGAAATTTCAGCAAATAGATATGTTTATTCAGATATTACAGAAAATCAATTGCTATATTTTATGCTTGGAGTTTTAGTTGTTATACTTGTGATACTTATTATTATATCCATAAAATATAAAATTTCAGGATTATTAAGTAGTATTTCTTGTATTGGATTTATATCACTATTACTATTATTATTAAGATATACAAATGTATTATTAACAATAGAAGGGATTGGTGCAATTATATTTATAATTGCTCTCAACTTAAAAATGAATCAATCTATACTTAGTAAAGTGAAAATTTTAAATATAGTTGATGAAGCTATCAGTAATACTTATAAAGAAATATTTTTAAAACTAATACCATTAATGCTAATAGCACTTGTATTCTGTTTCTCAGGATGGATTAATTTAAGTAGTTTTGGAATGGTAGTATTTTGGGGATTGATATTAATCGCAGTATATAATATAACAATAACAAAAGCTTTATTAAAATTAAAAGAGAATAAATAGGAGGCAGTAAATGAAACAGTTAAAAGGGAAAAACAAAAAAATCCTAGCTATTATCATAATTAGTTTAATTATTATTGCAGGAATTATAGTAACAATAATATTAGGATTTAATAAAGAATTAAAATATTCACAAACGCAAAGTATAGATGTGTATATAGAACAACAAGTAGATCGAAATAAAATAAAAGACATAGCAAATGAAATATTAGGAAGAAACAACATGGTTGAAGTTGTAGAAATATATGAAGATATGGTAACCATAAGAGCAAAAAATATATCTGAAGAACAGAAAAATAATCTAGTAAATAAAATTAAAGAAAATTATGAATTTGAACAAACTGCAGAAGAAACAACAATAAAAAATATACCAGCAGCAAGATTAATAGATATGTATAAAAACTATATCATACCATTTGCTATATCAGGAATCGTTGTTTTAGTTTATATGTTAATAAGATACAGAAAAAAAGGAATTTTAAAAGTTCTTACAAAAACAATATTCATTCCAATTATTGCAATTCTAGTACTTCTAAGTATAATAGCAATAACGAGAATTCCTGTAGGAAGATTTATTCCTGTAGTAGTCATATTCATATATGTATTATCTATTCTATATGTAGTAAAACAAATTGAAAAATAAAAAATAAGGGGCTATATAAGGTTTTACTTATCATAGCCTTTTTAAGATGTAAGGAGGAATAAAGATGAGCCAAAATAAAAAAAGAGAAAATTATATAAGTTGGGATGAATACTTTATGGCAATAGCTAAATTATCAGCAATGAGGAGCAAAGATCCAAATACACAAGTAGGTGCATGTATCGTAAGTAATGACAATAGGATTTTATCTATAGGATATAATGGGGCACCAAATGGATTTGATGATGAAAAATTTCCTTGGGGAAGAGAAGGAGACAATTTAGAAACCAAATATCCATATGTATGCCATGCAGAAATGAATGCGATTTTAAATTATAGAGGAAGTAAAAAAGATTTAGAGAATGCTAAAATATATGTAGATTTATTTCCTTGTAATGAATGTGCGAAGATAATTATTCAGTCAGGGATAAAAGAATTAGTGTTTCTTTCTGATAAATATGCTGATTCTGAAAACAATATTGCATCAAGAAGACTATTTGATGAATGTGGTATTAAATATAAAAAATTGCAATTAAAAGAAAATAAGGAATTAAAAATAGATTTATTCTAAATAGTAAAAATAGCAATATTTTGGAAAAAATTCCATAAATCTATTGACATAATAAGAAAAACAGTATATAATAATTGAGCATGAATTTTAGCGTTGAAGCTGAATGTGGCTACATCAATACGATGGAGGGAACTTCAGTGGAGTATGTCTTGGCTAGACCAGGCGGTAAGTTAATTTAACCGATACAATAAAAGTACGGATATGAATGCAAGATGATGATAATATTTTGCATATACATAAAGCACTTATCCCAGAATAACCATGCGAATTTTGGGATTTAAAAAATGGAAATAACAAAACACCAGGGTGCGTTATAACTTGCCAACGCGTAATTTCAAATATTATAAAATTTTAAGAGGAGGGAAAATTACAATGGCAAAAACAGTTGTATCAAGTGAAAAAATTAGAATAAGACTAAAAGCTTATGATCATGTAGTTTTAGATCAGTCTGCTGAGAAAATAGTAGATACTGCTAAAAAAACAGGAGCAAAGGTATCAGGTCCTATTCCATTACCAACACAAAAAGAAATCATAACAATATTACGTTCTCCACACAAACACAAAGATTCAAGAGAACAATTTGAAATGAGAACACATAAAAGAGTTATCGATATTCTTTATCCAACACAAAAAACAATGGATAGTTTAATGAAACTAGAACTACCAGCAGGTGTTGACATCGAAATCAAAAACTAGTTTCAAATATATATAATATTAAAATCAAACCAAGCTGGAAAGTTTATCATAAGTAAACGATTTCAGCCAATAGTTAGGAGGATTATAAAATGAAAAAAGCATTAATAGGAAAAAAACTAGGAATGACACAAATATTTGATGAAAACGGAGTTGTTATTCCAGTAACCGTTATAGAAGCAGGTCCATGTGTTGTTGCTCAAATAAAAACATTAGAAAATGATGGATATGAAGCAATACAATTAGGATTTGGAGAAGTAAAAGAACATAAAGTAAACAAACCAGTAAAAGGACATTTTGCAAAAGCAAATGTACCAGTAAAAAAACATTTAAGAGAATTTAGAGTAGATTCTATCGAAAACTTCAACGTTGGAGATGAATTAAAAGCAGATGTATTTGCTGAAGGAGAAAAAATAGATGTTCAAGGAACATCAAAAGGAAAAGGATTCCAAGGTGTTATCAAAAGACATGGACAACATAGAGGACCTATGGGACATGGTTCAATGTATCACAGAAGACCAGGATCAATGGGACCAACATCAACACCAGGAAGAGTATTCAAAGGTAAAAAACTTCCAGGACATATGGGAAGAGTTACTGTTACAATACAAAACTTAGATGTTGTAAAAGTAGATACAGATAAAAATGTAATATTAGTAAAAGGTAGTGTTCCAGGAGCTAAAGGAGCTATCTTAAAAATAAAATCAGCTATAAAAGCTTAAATTAAAGTAAAGGAGGAAATACGAAATGCCTAAAATAGATGTATATAACATGCAAGGTAAAAAAGTTAGTGATGTAGAGTTAAGTGAAGCAGTATTTGGGATTGAACCAAATGAAAATGTTGTTCACAGTGTATTAGTAAACTACTTAGCTAATCAAAGACAAGGTACACAAAGTACAAAAACAAGAGCAGAAGTTCGTGGTGGTGGAAGAAAACCATGGAGACAAAAAGGAACAGGTAGAGCAAGACAAGGTAGTATCCGTGCTCCACAATGGATTAAAGGTGGTATCGCTTTAGGACCAAAACCACGTTCATACACATATAGAGTAAATAAAAAAGAAAAACAATTAGCAATAAAATCATTATTAAGTGCAAAAGTATTAGATAATGAATTAACAGTTGTTGATAAATTAGAAGTAAAAGAGCCAAAAACAAAAACAATGGTAACTGCATTATCAAATTTAAAAATTGAAGGAAAAACATTAATCATATTAGCAGATAAGAACGAAAATGTTTACTTATCAAGCAGAAATATAGAAGGTGTAAAAGCAATTCAATTAAACATGATAAATGTATTTGATTTATTAAATTGTAATAAATTAGTATTACCATTAGATACAGTTAAGAAATTAGAGGAGGTGTATGCCTAATGTTACCAGAAGAAATCATAGTAAGACCAGTAATCACAGAAAAAAGTAATGACGAAATGCAAGCTGGAAAATACACTTTCGAAGTTAACAAAAAAGCAACAAAAGTTGAAATAGCAAAAGCTGTTGAAAAACTTTTTGAAGTAAAAGTATTAAATGTTAATACAATGACAGTAAAAGGAAAAACAAAAAGAGTTAGATATAAAGAAGGAAAAACACCAGATTGGAAAAAAGCTATTGTTACAATAGATACAAATCCATCTGATAAAACATACCTTGGAAAAGGTGGAAAAGCAGTTAAAGTTTCTAAAAAATACAAAGATGCAATCGATGAATTTATGGGAGCTTAAATAAACACAAATAAAGGATAAATATCGAGAAATTACTCGGAAAATAAAGAATATCTGCAAGTGGAGCAGGAAAAAATCCACAAAATAAAAAATAGAGAAGAGTTTTCATTAAAAACAAATATTACAAGGCGGATGAGCGAGAAAACCGGAAATGTACAAAGGTACATTGAGGATTTTTGAAGGGAAATCCAACGAAGTAAGATTTGGAATTTAATGAAAAGGAGAAAGGAACGATAATAATGGGAATGAAACACTTTAAAGCCTATACCCCATCAAGAAGAAACATGACAGTTTCAACATATGAGGAAGTAACAAAAACATCTCCTGAAAAATCTTTATTAGCAAAGAAAAAGAAAAATGCAGGAAGAAACTCATATGGTAGAATAACTGTAAGACATCAAGGTGGAGGAAATAGACAAAAATATAGAATAATTGATTTTAAGAGAATAAAAGATGATATGGAAGCAACAGTTGTTGGAATCGAATATGATCCAAACAGAAGTGCTAACATAGCATTAATAAAATATGAAGATGGAACACTTTCATATATTATAGCACCACAAGGATTAACAGCTGGAGATAAAGTTGTATCTGGAGAAAATGTGGATATAAAAGCAGGAAACTGTTTGCCAATAGCAAACATACCAGTTGGAACATTAATTCATAATATAGAATTAAATCCAGGTCAAGGTGGAAAATTAGTTAGAGTTGCAGGACAAAGTGCACAACTTATGGCTAAAGAAGGAAAATATGCTCATGTAAGATTACCATCAGGAGAAATGAGACTAATCTTAGCTAAATGTAGAGCAACAATCGGAGTAGTTGGAAATGCTGATCATGAAAATGTAAAACTAGGTAAAGCTGGAAAAACAAGACATTTAGGTATCAGACCAACAGTAAGAGGTTCTGTAATGAACCCAGTAGATCACCCACATGGTGGTGGTGAAGGTAGAGCTCCAGTTGGACATTCTGGACCAATGACACCTTGGGGTAAACCAGCATTAGGATATAAGACAAGAAACAAAAAGAATAGAACAAATAAATTTATCGTAAAGAGAAGAAAATAGGATAGGAGGAAAATCAGATGTCAAGATCAAGTAAGAAAAAACCTTTCGTAGCACCAGAACTACTAAAAAGAGTAGAAGCTATGAATGAGAGTGGAAAAAAAGAAGTTATTAAGACATGGTCAAGAGCTTCAACAATATATCCACAAATGATTGGACACACAATCGCTGTTCATGATGGTAGAAAACATGTACCAGTATATATAACAGAAGAAATGATAGGTCATAAATTAGGTGAATTTGCTCCTACAAGAACATTTAAAGGTCATGCAGGAGAGAAAACAACTACAAATAAATAAAAGAGATTAAGGAGGGAATTGTAGTGGAAGAAACAGCAGTAATGGAAGCAAGAGCAACATTAAGATATTCAAGAATATCTGCAAGAAAAGTAAAAATCGTTGCAGACTTAATTAGAGGAAAAAATGTTGATGAAGCTTTAGCAATCGTTAAATTTACACCAAAAGCATCTTCAAGCATTTTAGAAAAATTATTAAAATCAGCAATCGCAAATGCTGAAAATAATCACGGAATGAAACATGAAAATTTATATGTTGCTGAAATATATGCTAATCAAGGTCCAACTTTAAAAAGAATAAGACCAGCAGCAAAAGGTTCAGCAGTAAGAATTAGAAAAAGAACAAGTCATATAACTATTGTTCTAAGAGAAAAAGAATAAAAAAGGGTAATCCCTGTCAAATATCAAGAAAAGGAGGATTCTTAAAAAATGGGACAAAAAGTACATCCAACAGGTGTAAGAGTTGGAATAATAAAAGATTGGAATGCTAAATGGTATGCAGATTCAAAGAATTTTGCAGATTATTTAATAGAAGATCAAAAAATCCGTAAATTTTTAAAGAAAAAATTATATGCCGCTGGAATTTCAAGAATAGAAATTGAAAGAACAGCTAAATTCATAAAAGTTAATGTATATACAGCAAAACCAGGAATTATCATTGGAAAAGGTGGAGCTGGAGCTGAAACATTAAAAGCAGAAGTAACAAAATTAATAGGAAAAGAAGTTAATATAAACATAGTTGAGGTAAAAGCAATCGATACAGATGCACAATTAGTTGCTGAAAATATTGCTGGTCAACTAGAAAGAAGAATTTCATTTAGAAGAGCGATGAAACAATGTATGCAAAAAGCTATTAAAGCAGGAGCTTTAGGAATAAAAACAGCAGTATCTGGAAGATTAGGTGGAGCTGATATGGCTAGAACAGAATTCTACAAAGAAGGAACAATTCCACTACAAACTTTAAGAGCTGATATCGATTATGGATTTGCTGAAGCAGATACAACATATGGAAAAATCGGTGTAAAAGTATGGATTTATAAAGGTGAAATTCTTCCAACTAAAAAAGTGGAAGGAGGAGACAAATAATGCCATTAATGCCTAAAAAAACAAAATATAGAAAAATGCAAAAAGGTAGAAATAGAGGAAAAGCAACAAGAGGAAACAGAGTAACAGATGGAGAATATGGAATACAAGCTGTAGAAGCAGGATTAATAAAAGGTAATCAAATAGAAGCAGCTCGTATCGCTATGACTCGTTATACAAAAAGAGGTGGAAAAGTTTGGATTAAAATATTTCCAGACAAACCAATAACACAAAAACCAGCCGGAACTCGTGGTGGTAAAGGTAAAGGTAATGTTGAATATTGGGTAGCAGCTGTAAAACCAGGTAGAGTTATGTTTGAAATCGGAGGAGTACCAGAAGAAACAGCTAGAGAAGCCTTGAGATTAGCTATGAATAAACTACCTATAAAAACAAAATTCGTAGCAAAAGAAATTGTAAGCAAGGTGGGTGATAATGATGAAGATAAATAAAATAAGAGAAATGTCTTCACCAGAATTAGAAAAAGAATTAGGTGAACTAAAAACAGAATTATTCAAATTAAAATTTAGTTTAGCTACAAATGGATTAGATAAC
>CALXUT010000030.1 GCA_944391755.1 uncultured Clostridia bacterium | reverse complement strand
TTAATCTTGCATATACGGTATCATTATGTGACAAGTTTGATACTTTTCCTCCATTAGAAATCGTCGTCCAACTTCCACTTATACTATTTACTTGATACTGTATTGTATAACTTGTATTTGTACTAATGGTAATGCTTGCTTTATTACTACTCCATGTTGTATTTCCAAATGTGATTGCTCCCGTTACTAGTCCACTTGTAACTGTTCCAGTTGTTTGTTTTAACAGAATACCTGTTCCTACATTTCCAGCTTTATCTGCCGAAACAGTTACTTTTATATCATAACTTGTTCCTTGTGTTAAATTAGGAAAAGTGTAAGTATTATTTGAATTACTAGCTTTTTGAATATAATCACTCTCATCTTGATCGCTTTGTTTTATAAAATATGTATATATTAAGTTACTTGCCATCCCACTCTCTTTATCTGTTGCTTCTACTTTTACTGTTATGCTTTTTGTTGTTATTTCTTGTTTACTTACACTTACAGTTGGTGGTGTTGTGTCTACATCTTCAGGTTCATCATCTGCGATAATTAGTTCAGGCGCTTTATCTATGTAATGTTCTGTTTTGGTTTTACTTTCTTTAAAAACAATAATAAATTTATCTTCATCTTCTGTTAGTGTATATTTTCCGTTCTCCTATGTTTTGATCTAATACATTTTCTAAATTTTCTCTTTCCACTATTCCAGACTCACTTTTGGCTGCCGCTTGAGCTGCTGAAACATTAACTAATTCCTCTTCTTCACTTATCTCTGTTTTATCTCTTGCTTCTTTAGAATTGTCAATTGTACTATTCTCTCCACCCAATACACTAATACTGATTGCTGCTAATATAATTAGTACAACAATTGTTACTACTAATGCAATTAATGTAATTCCTTTTTCTTTTTTTAGCATATCTATCTCCTTTGTATTTTCCATATCTTTTTTCCTAATTCTTTAAAGTTTTATTCATTTGATGCTTCTATTTTAAAATCTTTTGCATTTGCTACATCTACTGTTATACTGGCATTTAATTTTATACTTTCTCCTGGTCCTATTTTTCCAATTACTGGTTTAATTTCTTCTATAATTTCTTCGTTTTCTCCCAATATTGTTATTTTTACAATTTCCTCTTCATGAGTAGTTGTTCCATTATTTTTTACATCTGCTAGTAATACACTCATTCCATCTTTTTCTGTATATTGGATATTGCTTATTTCTAAATCTCCATACATTTTTGTATTATTAAATTCCTCACTTGTGTTTATTTTTGTACCATCTTCCAATTGTGTTGTATATTTTTCTTGCTCAGACGCTTGACTTTCAGTTGATTGCTCTCCGTTATCCATTTTTTTATTTGTTAATAATGCAATTATTAATACTATAACTATTATCAATATTGCTCCCAATAATGCTATTGTCCATCTTTTTTGTTTACTTTTCATAATTTTCCCCCTTAACTGATATCTTTTACATATATTTTTTTAATTTATGCACTACTATTATAATAATTATCATATCAATATATTTTTTTCAATATAATTGTAGAAATATCATATAAATGTAATATAAATGTAATATTCATGTAACATTTTTGCAATATTATCTTGTCAATTTATATATAGCCTCCGCATATATCTGACAAGAATCTATTAAATTTTTTATTGATATACATTCATCTACTTGATGACACATATCTTTTTCACCAGGCATATTCGCTCCAAAAGATACACAATTCTCAAATGCCCTTGCATAAGTTGCTCCGCCAATGGCAATAGGTTCTGCCTTTTGACCAGTAACCTCATGAAATGTCTCACATAAAGTTTTCACTAAATAATTGTCTTTATCAATATATAAAGGTTCTTTTTGTCCTTCAAAAGATACTTTTATATTTGAATTTTCTAATTTTTTAAATTTCTCTTCAATATCTTTTATTTTTACTGTTACAGGAATTCTCAAATTCATTCCGATTTTTATACAATTATTTTCAAAGCTGATATTTCCAACATTTAATGTTAATTTTCCTGATTCATCTTCACATGCCATTCCTAAGTCTTTTCCATTATATTGCATTCCAATAAGTTCTGAAAAAGTTTTCAATAATTCTATTTTAATATCATACTTTTCAAATATTTTCTCCAACAATAAGAGTAGCATAGAAATAGCATTTACACCTAAATCCGGGTGTGCAGCATGACTAGCCATTCCATGTGCTATCAATATAATCTGCTCATTTTCTTCTAATAATTCTATATTTGTATTCTCATTTGCTTTTATAAATTCTCTTAATTCTTTTCGATTTATCTCAGGACTAATTTTTAAATCTATTCTACAATATTTTGGAACCACATTAATGGCATTTGCATTACAATCTATATTGGTGATTCGAATTTTTTCATTTGAAGATATTTTTTGTTCCAAATACGTTGTTAATAAGCCTTTTTCAGCATAAATACAAGGAAAGTCAGCATCTGGGCTAAATCCTACTATTGGACTTTCTTCGTGTTTTTTATAATATTCGATACATTTCCAATCCCTTTCTTCATTTAATCCTAATATAAGTCTTACTCTCTTATTTACTGTACATTGCTCCATTACAGCTTTCATGGCATATAAAGTTGCCATTACTGGTCCCTTATCATCAATTGCCCCTCTACCATAGATGTTTCCATTATCGATTGTTCCACCAAAAGGTTCATATTTCCATCCATCTTCTGCTGGTACAACATCTAAATGCCCTATGATTCCTAGCATTTCTTCTCCTTCTCCAAATTCAATATATCCACAATAATTGTCTATGTTTTTTGTTCTAAATCCCAATTCTTTTCCTAAATTTAACATATATTCTAAAGCGTTCTTGGTTTGTTTTCCAAATGGAATTTCAGGCTGATTACTTTCTTCATGAACACTTGGTATTTTTATGATTTCACAAGTTTTTTGAATAATTTCATCTTTCCAATTTTCTATATTGATTTTACTCATATCTTACCTCCTGTTATCATATTATACCAAAATAGAAAAAAGATGTACATTTTTATTGTACATCTTTAAAATTTATATATCCATTTCTTTTATGACTTCTAATGTCTCCATATTTGCAGCTTTTATTAATTTTTTAGATAATGTATAATATGCATTATTTACAAATACAACTCTTTCTACATTTTCTAAATAATTATTTGTTAAATGGGTGATTTCTCCTTTTAGTATAAATCCTTTTTCTAAATCGATTTCATATATAGCTGCTCTAGAATTACTTTGCTTTATTCCATAGTCTAATAAAGGAAATGCAATTATATTTTTTTCTTTTGAATATACTATTGATTTATGATTATAGGTGATTTCTGATGTTGTATTTTTCTCTCCAATATCTGTTTTAAATAATACCTGTGGATTACTGAAATCGGAAATGTCAAACATGACCATTTTCATTCCATTATTCGTTATTCTAGTACCATCTTCTTTTGTATCATAACCAATTCCTATAATATGGGTTTCATCATATGGATGTAGATAAGTGCTATAACCTGGTAATTTTAATTCTCCTATTATTTGTGGATTAGTAGGTGTTGATAAATCTATTACAAAAAAAGGATCTGTTTGTTTAAAGGTTACAACATATGCTTTATCTCCTATATATCTTACAGAATAGATTTTCTCTTCTTTTGCAAAATTGGCAACTTTTCCAACTACTTCTAATTTTTCATTTAATACATATAAAGTATTACTTGTGGTTTCATCTAAGTTATATACATCTCCTATTGTTGTTGCTATTCTAAAAAATTCTCCATTTTCGTCCATAGAAAATTGATTATTTACAATTCCATCAACAACACCTTCTACTTGGAATTCAATTTTTCCATTATTCAATTTAAATTTTAGTATTTGTGTATTGCTACTTTGAATTTTAAAATTTTCACCATATTCTATATTGGTTTTTGCTAAATACATATTGTTTTCTGAAGCATATACTATATTCCCTGCTCCTAAAAATGTCTGTAGATCTGCTTCATCGTTACTGTTTAAATTGATTCCTACCATGGTTAAGTAATTTGAACTTTCCATTTTATCAAAGTAATAAATTTTATTATAATCTATAATTTTTTCTTCTTGACTAATACTTGTATCTCTATAATGAAGTTGATAATCATTTTCATTTACACCTTCTATCCCATTTTTTATAAGTTCTGAACAATAAAGATATTTGTTTGCCACTAAGTAAATAGAATCTTCTATCATTCTTGATGATAAATACCCACCTTCTATTTCTATTCTTCTTGTTTCTTTTGGTGATTGTTTGTCTGAAACATCATATAGTATCATTCCACATTTATATTCAGGTGTCATTGCATAATCTTTTGTGTCTGTATCTTCAATTGAATTAATTACAGTTATTTCTTCACTCATACTTCCAATAACAACTAAATGATTTTTATTTACAAACATTTCGATTGGTCTAAATGTTTCATTACTATAATCTATTTCTGCTACTTTTTCTGCACTTTCAGGATTTTCTGCTTTAATTATCACAACTTTATTTTCTGCAATATAGTAAATATAATTATCTGCTACTTTTACAATATCTGCTTCATCCACATTGTCTACTTGTGTATTTGTCTCTGAACTATTTTGCTCTATACTATTGGTTACAGAATCTTTAGTATCTTCTAACTGTTCTAAAACGCCTCCTCTGTCAGATTCCTCACCATTGACTGAACCATAATTTTCTTTTATGATGTTATAAAAATTTTCAAAACTTCCAAGCATTTTTAATTTTATTTTTGTTTCTTCTACTTTTCCATTTTCAGAAATTGGATTTTCTTGAATACTGCATCCCGTTAATAAGATAAGTGACGAAAATATGATGACAAATACTGCTGCAATGCTTGTTATTTTTTTCATATAAAATTTATTCTTTTGTTTTTTATCATTTTTATGCTCTTCATACTTTTCATAAATTCCATTAATGAATTCTTTATCCGTTTTCATATTTATACGCCTCCTCTATCATTATTTTTTCTAAAGCTTTTCTAGCTCTATGAATTAACACTTTTACTCCTGAATCTGTCTTTTTTAAGATATGTCCTATTTCTTTATAACTTAATTCTTCTATATCTGCTAAATAAATAGCATTTTGATATTCTATTTTTAATTTTTTGATGGCCTTTTTTAAGTTTTCTTTTCTTTCGTTTTGAAATACTTTTTCTTCAAGTTCTTCTAAGTCTTCAAATTGATTTTCATCTAGGGCTACAATTCTTTTTTCTCTCTTTATATAATTTAAAGCTTTTGATTTTGCTATTGTATAAAGATAGGTTTTTAAGGAATATTCAAATTTGTAATTTTTTTTATTGATTAAAATATATACAAAAACATCTTGTGCTAAATCTTCTGCAATATCTATACTTTTGACATATTTTTGTATAAAATAGATTAATTGATTCTTGTGTCTTATAACTATTTTTTCAAAACTTTCTTTATTACCTATTAAAAACTCTTTATATAATTGTTTGTCAGTCTGATTCTCCACTTTATATCCTCCTTTTCTACTCTTTATACAATTTTTGATTTTCAAATGTTACATGAATATTCATTTTTTCTTTTTATATAGATACAAAAAATAGGAATTAGATTATCTTTTCCAATTCCTATTTCTTATTAGAAGGAACTTCCTCCTCCGCCACCTCCGGCCGCCTCCGCCAGATGAGCTTCCTCCAGAAAATCCTCCACTTGAACCTGAAAATCCACTACTTCTACCACTAGATGAATAGCTTCGTGTTGCTGAATGTGCATACGAATGAAATGCTGGCATTATTACTGTGGACATATAGGTATATCCTCCTATATTATATAGTGAAGTTTCTAAATTTGAACTTCCTACATAATTTTGACCATATTCATACCAATTATTTATTACTCTTTTATTCAATTCTAAAGCAATTGCTAAAATAAAGTAATCTTCCCACAATGCAATTTCATTAATTTCTTCTCTTTGTGATAGTAAAGAATAATCTTTTATATATCTTCTTAATCCTTTTATTTGTTCTTTTATTTGTCTTTCTTCTTTACTCTTTTTCTTTACCCTAATCACATATTGTATCAATATAAATAGTAAAATATACGGAATATACATCATTCCTAATTTTGCTTGATTTAGCATCATAATATTTGCAAATTGAAAAGCTCCAAAATGCATAATAAAAAATACAATCGTAAACAAATTAAATGATATTGCTGCAAAAAACATAGAGTAAACCAAAGCTGTCATACCTAAAAACATAGCTATTCCAATCCCAATTCCAGTGGTATCTGTTGTAAATGATAATATTGTTATAAAAGCAATTAATGCTATCATACTTATTGCCAAAATTGAGATTATTCTTTTAGGAATTTTTTTTGTTTCTCCAACAATTCCTTCTACTTCAGCATTTAATTCTTTCATAAATTTTGAATAATTCTTTGCTGTTGCTGTTTTCATCTTTGCTTGTAATTTTAGCATATCAATTTCATTACTTCCATCAGAGAAAAATGCTTTTATTTGGTCTTTTACAACTTTTTGATGTTCTTTCAATCTTTTTGTATCATCTTCTAGAATAATTTTTTCTGTTTCTTTTCCCACTTCATTTGTTGTTTTTTCTATTCTAAATACTCCTTTTTTGATTAAATTCAAAAAAGTTATCCAAAAGGCATTTGATTTTATTTTTCCATAGTAAATTCTCTGTAATACTTCTGGTTCTAAATTATATGGTATATCTCTATAATATTTATATTTTTCAACTTTATATTCTTTGTCGTGTTTCAAATAAATAATAATTCCTATTATGATAATGATTCCACTTATAATGAGTGCAATTTGTTTAACCGTTAAACCAAATATGATTTCTGGTTCTTCTCTTTGGGCATACATTCCTTCTTCTAGATGAATATATTTTTCTAAAACTTCTTTATTAATTGTCTTTGTAGATGTTGGTATTGCTGTTGTTGGAAACAAAATCCTAGCATCTATTGCTTGATAGGCACTTATATCATAAGCTCTTAAGGTAATGTAATTCCCTGTTTTGGTAAATGTTCCATTATCTGAACCATGTCCATAAACATAAATACTTCCACTTGTAGCACTTTCCGGAAGATTTATATTAATTGTTAAATTATCTATAGGACAATCCCATTCTGAACCTATAAAATTCCAGTATAATTCAGCTATATCATTATATTTTACTGCTACATTTGTTAATATATATTTATAAGAAATTGTTTTTGTACTTGTTGTGAATGGCGTAAATACTTTTATTTCATAAGAGTCACCAGATTTAGAATATGTATAAACTCCATCATCTCCAACTCTTGCACTATATTCTTGTTGGCAATCAATTCCATCTGCTAATACTTCTTCTAATTTCATTGTATCGGCAGAATTAGTTGAATTTAACTCATTCTTAGTTTCAATTGTTCTAATTAAACCATTTTTATCTTCATTTGTATAATAAGTAATGTTTTCTTCAATTTCTATATCTCCATTTTCTTGTACATCACAATCTATTTGAAAATTTGATATTTTAAATGTTGCTTCTGCATTTATATTATATAATAGTGCTATTCCTAAAAATAATATGATTCCTATTATTATTTTATTTTTCATTTATATCTCCTAAATATTATTATTTTTCAAACTTTTTTTGTATTCCTTATATGCATTTATATTTTCTTGTGTATATCCTTTCAAAGTATCTTCTGGTACTTTTTCACATATTTTATGGAATATTTCCATAAATTCTTCTGTTTCTTTTCCTTTTATTTCTACACATTGTAAGTTTGTTTTTCCATCTTTTAGGTGCACCATGATACTTGATGAAACATGAAATACTCCATAATATCTTAAAGAATGCATGTGAATCCATTTTACATCTGAATATTTAAAAGCTACTAATCCATTTTTTATATCTACAAAGAAGTCTTTTGTTAATATTATTTTATCATTGTAATGTTTTTCTTCAACAAAATCATCTAACTGTTGTGCCAACTCTTCTTCATAACCATTATTTTTTATATATTTTTTTATTCTAGCTCTTATGGCACTTGTTACTATATGATATATGATTAATATAAACAATGCTAATAATGAAATTAGAAATATCGCTTCTTCTACAGTTGTATCTACAGGTCCTCTTCTTACATTTAATAAAACACTTCCAAAATACATTTCGAAGTCGTCTACAGTAATAGCATATTCTTCTCCTACTGATTCATTATAAAAATCTACTACCATTTGCTGTAACTCTTGTGGTACATTTTCTGTCATTCCATATATTCGAACTGGTTCTGGTATCGTAAGATTCTCATCTGTCGAATATGTATATTCTTGTATTTGTTTTAATTGATCTATTGTTTCAAAATTTAAATCTACAACATAAAGATATCCATCATTAAATGCTAAATAATATCTATCATTCTCTTCTGAATTTTCATTTTCTGTATAACCATATATAGCCACTTCATCTGTTAATCCTTCTACATCTAAATAGGCGTATTGGTCTATTGCCATATCAATAGCTCCATTTGTTGTAAAATCTATTGGTTCTGGTTTCTCATTTTCTTCTCTGTACATCATTACTCCTATTGAAATTACTGCAACTAGGATAATGATAGCATACCCCCATAAAATCCATTTTGGTGATTTTTTACCTTTTTTAATAATTTGTTCCCCATTCATTTCCATTTTACATTTTCCTTTCTTTACATGATTTTTAAAATTTCTTCTTTATGTTCCATGATTGTGTCATATCCAATTTGATAACATTGTTCTAAATTGGTAATTTCTAATAATGAAGTTCCTTGTGTATCTATTTCAATTGCTATATCTGCAATTTTTTGAGCTGCTCTTACATCTTTTAGTGAAAAAATATCTACCGTTCTTAATAAGATATCTAATACATTATCAGATGGTGTGTATCTATCTATATTAAAACTTAATCCTATCGTTTTTTCAGCACCCATATCTTTTAAGATTTGTATTGGTAGATTATCTTTTGTTCCTCCATCAATAAAATTGTATTTTCCAAAGTCACATGTTGTAAATATCCCTGGAAAAGACATGCTTGCTCTGATTGCTTTTTCAATTGGAATAGTATATATATAATCAATATCCTCTCTTTTTATGTTACATTTTTTAGAAAGTGAAATACATTCTTTTGTGGATATTGTATCAACAGTTGGTATTGCAAGTGGCATTTTAACATCAGAAATATTTTTGATATTTTTTTGTTCAGCTACTATTTTCGCTAATTTTTCTATTTTCTCTCCTGGAGTTAACCCTCCTAATTTTATTTTTTTATGTATTAAATATGTCCCTATAGCAGATATAATTGGTCTTTTTTCAATATTGGTTAATGTTTTATAATAGTCATTTGCTATTGTTTTCATCTCTTCTGTCGTATATCCCATTGCATACATTGCTGCAAATATACTTCCTGAACTTGTTCCTGATATGTAATCTATTTTTATGTTTAAGTCCTGTAGTGCTTTTATTGCTCCAATATGTGCTATCCCTTGTAAGCCTCCACCTGCTAATGCTAATCCTAAACTCATTTTTTACCCTTTCATTTTCCATTAATTTTACATATGTCTTTTATGACTTCCCCTGCAATAATCAATCCTGCAACTGATGGTACAAAAGAAATACTGGCAGGTACTGCTTTTGCATTTTCATCTTTGCAATCCGTTTTTCGCGGTTCTTCTTTTGAATATAAAACCTTTACATTTTTGATATTTCTTTTTTTCAGTTCTTTTCTAATAACTCTTGCTAAAGGACATACTGTTGTTTTATGAATATCTGTTATTTCAAATTTTGTTGGGTCCAATTTATTTCCTATTCCCATGCAAGAAATGATTTTTACATTTTCTTTTTTTGCTTTTTCTATTAATTTTAATTTTGTTGCTACTGTATCTACCGCATCAACCACATAATCTATATTTTTATTAATAAGATCTTCTTCTTTTTCTAAATCTGATGCATCATATATGTCAACTTTCATTTCTGGATTTATTTTTAATATTCTTTCTTTCATTACTTCTATTTTTTCTTGACCAATCGTTTCCATTGTAGCATGTATTTGTCTATTTAAGTTTGTGATTGAAACTTTATCTTTATCCACTAAAATAATATGTCCTAAACCACTTCTTACTAAACCTTCTACCACATAAGAACCAACACCACCAATTCCATAGACAATAACCGTTGCATTTTCTATTTTCTTAAAGTTTTCTGCACCCAATAAGGAAATAGTTCTATCAAATTTTCCTTGCATTTTATATACTCCTATTTATCTGTTTCTACTTTACATTCGTTCCCATCACTTGTAATAGTGATTGTTCCATTTTCATCTGTTCTATAAATTTTCGAATTCATTTTTTCTAATTTTTCTAATGTTTCTTCATTTGGATGTCCATAACGATTGCCTTCTCCTACCATGATAACAGCAATTTGTGGTTTTACTTGTTCTAAAAATTTTAAAGAAGAACTTGTATTAGAACCATGATGGCCTACTTTTAATACAGTCGTTTGTTCCCAAGTAGTTTGTTCTTCATTCTCTGTTTCAGCATCTCCCATAAATAAAAAACTGTTTTTTCCAAATTCTAGTCTTATAACTAAAGTTGCTAAGTTTAAATTGGAATTATCAATGATAGTAGATTTTACTTCACAATTGCTTTCTCCCAAAGTAAATGTATCTCCTATTTGTGGTGTTGTTATTTCAAGATGTTTATTTTCTATGGCATCTAATACATCTTCAAAAGTTTTCGTATTTGTTGTTATATCTGGTAATAGTACATTATCTATATCAAATGCATTGATAACATCATCCAATCCTCCGATATGATCTTCATGAGGATGTGTTCCTATTACATAGTTTAATTTTGTTATTCCTTTTTCTTTTATAAAATTGACAACATCTTCTCCATCTTCATTATTACCTGCGTCTATTAACATTGCTTTATCTTTACTGGTTACTAATATACTGTCTGCTTGTCCTACATCAATAAAATATACTTTTAAATCATCTGTTACTTCAGATTGAATAACTGTATTTATATCTTCTTGCTTAGCAACTTCAGTTGGTATTTCTTTTTGTGTAAATGCTCCTAGAATTAGTGCAATTATTAGTATAATTAATGTTGATATTATTTTCCCTTGTTTCTTCGTTCTTTTTCCCATATTTATCTCCTATAAAAGCTAAGTTTTATCAACTTAGCTTTTCTTAAATCTTTCTGTATAAAAATATTGCTATAGCTAATCCTATAATACTTGCAACATTAATGTTTATCATAAAACTAAATGTTAAAGTTATTACATTTAATTCTAGTTTGAATGGCTCTTGTATTCCAAATTGTTGTCCATAGGATAACCAATTAAGCCATTCCACTTGTGATGCCATTTGTCCTAATAATCCTCCTATTACTAACCCTGCACATATAAATAATAATAAAATCCATATACTCCTATCTCTTGTAGCCATTTTTTACCTCCATTTTTTCTATTGTATTTTTTATCCATTATTTTTTCTTATTGTTCAATATATTCTGCTAATCTTTCTTCTATATTTTGCGTTTGTCCATTAAATGTCATATAAAATGTATTTTCCCCTGTTTCCACATCAGTTCTCATATATACTGAGTCTAATACAAAAGAAGGTATCATCATTTGTCCACTTGTTGTAATTAAATTATAGAAATTTTCTTCATTTCCAACGACAATTATTTTATAGCTTGGTATCACTAACAATGGATATGAATTTGATACTTTTGAAGTTGTACATCCTAGTGTTGAAAATTCAAATTCTGTTACTTGTTCTCCTTCTATAGTAAATAAAGCCCATAAGTTTTCTTCGTTCTTTATTGGTATAATTTCATTTAATAATACATATTGATTTTCTATTCCATTTTCAGCAAAACTATCTACATTGCTTATTCCAATTTGCCTATATTCTGGTTCTATTATTATATTTCCAGATGTATCAACAACTCCATATAAGCTATTCTGTCTTACTAAGTATAAACCATTTGCATTATCCATTATCTTAATTTCATCATATACAGCTTTTATTTTTTCTGTAGTATCTTTTGCTAATATACCATATTTTCCGTTCGTTCTTACTAAAAAGTCGGTCGTATTTGGTAGGTATTTTATAGAATCATATTTCGTTTCTAATATAGATTCTCCTGTTGTAGCATTCACTACTCCATAAGCTCCATTTTGTTGAATTACTAGCATATTTTCAAATATTGCTTTTTTATCAGAAAATTCTGGATTATAATCAGTTAAGTTTAAATGTGTTGCATACAATTGTACTAAATAGTCCATTGAATATATTTCTATACTTTTCGCTTCTGCATCATATATAAATTCTACATTAAAGGCATTTTTAATTCCATCTATTGTTGTATATAACTCACCATTCATTTCAAAAACTTTTTCGTCAATGTCAACATATTCATAATCAGAATCTCCCCTGGTTTTTATGATTGTATTAGAATCTAATGTAAACATAGCTATTTCATATTCATTTTTTACGTAACATTTGCTAGCATCTTCTGATTTATATTTGTAATCTCCTCTATAATCTTCATATCCAAAAAATTTTGCAATTCTTCTGATTGGTATATATAGTTTCGTACCATTTTCATTTTCCTGTATATAAAAGATTTCTTCTAAGTCAGGTGTACTCGCACCATCTAATGTAATTGTAGTTACTGTACTTCGTAAATATATAATTAAATAAATTAATAATGCTGTAATAATGATTAATATTGTAATACTAATACCTATAATCATAGGCATTTTCGATTTTTTCTTAATCCTACTACCATAACTTTCTTCATACAATTCCATGGATTTTCCTCCTATTTTTCATAACCGTATTTTTTATAAAATTCTTCTTTAAATGTACCTAAATGATCATTTTCTATTTCCATTCTAACTCTTTCCATCAATTTCGTCAAGAACCTTAAATTATGAATAGAAAGTAATCTGACTCCTAGTATTTCATTTGCTTTTACCAAATGCCTTATATAGGCTCTTGTATAATTTTTACATGTATAACAATCACATTCTGGATCTAATGGTCTCCAATCTCTTTCATAGGTTGCATTTCTTACTACGACTTTTCCATTCCATGTCATTGCCGTTCCATTTCTTGCTATTCTCGTTGGTAATACACAATCACACATATCAATTCCTGCCATTGCAGCTTCTATTAAATAATCTGGTGAACCAACTCCCATTAAATATCTTGGCTTGTCTTTTGGCATAAGAGGTGCTGTATATTTTAATATGTCTAAAAACTCTTCTTTAGGCTCTCCTACACTGATTCCTCCTATAGCATATCCCGGTAAGTTTAATTCTATTAAATCTTTTGCAGATTTTTCTCTTAAATCTTTATAAAATCCACCTTGTATGATTCCAAATAATGCTTGTTCTTCTGGTTTAGCATGAGCTTCTATACATCTTTTTGCCCATCTTGTTGTTCTTTCCATTGAATTTTTTGCATATTCGTATGTGGATGGATATGGACAACATTCATCAAATGACATAATGATGTCTGCTCCAAGTGAATTCTCTATTTTCATTACTTTTTCTGGTGTAAACATGTGCTTACTTCCATCTAAATGAGATTTAAATTCTACACCCTCTTCTGTTATTTTTCGTAAATCACTTAAACTAAATACTTGGAAACCTCCACAATCTGTTAAAATTGGCCTATCCCAATTCATAAATTTGTGTAATCCACCAGCTTCTTCCACAATTTTATGCCCAGGTCTTAAATATAAATGATAGGTATTTGACAATATAATTTGTGCTTGTACTTCTTCCTTCAATTCTTCTGGTGTCATAGATTTTACAGTTGCCTGTGTTCCTACTGGCATAAATACTGGTGTTTGAATATCACCATGTGGTGTATGTACAATTCCTCTTCTTGCTCCTGTTTGCTTACATTCGTGTAATAACTCATATGTTACTGGTTGTTTCATGTTATTTTTCACCTATCCTCTTTCATTTTCTTTATTTATTTTATAAACATCGCATCTCCAAAACTAAAGAATTTATATTCTTCTTTAACCGCCTCATTATAAGCTTTTAAAATGTATTCTCTGCCAGCTAATGCAGATACTAACATTAATAAAGTTGATTCTGGTAAATGAAAATTGGTTATCAACCCATCTAAGCATTTAAATTGATAGCCTGGATATATGAATATTTTCGTATCTCCTTCTGTTACTTCAACGGTTCCATCTTTTTTTGCAATCGTTTCTAATACTCTACATGAAGTTGTTCCTACTGCAATTACTCTTTTTCCTTGTTTTTTCGTTTCATTGATTTTATCAACATCTTCTTGTTTTATATAAAAATGCTCTGAATGCATTTCATGTTCTTCTATATTTTCCACTTTTACTGGTCTAAAAGTTCCTATTCCTACATGTAATGTTACATTCGCTATTTTTACACCTTTTTCTTCTATCTTTTTTAATAATTCCTCTGTAAAATGTAATCCTGCTGTAGGTGCTGCTGCTGAACCATTATATTTTGCATATACTGTTTGATATCTATCATTTTCTTTTAATTCTTCATGTATATATGGTGGTAATGGCATTAATCCAATTTGGTCTAAAATTTCATTAAAAATACCTTTATAGCTAAATTGTACTTTTCTTGTTCCTCCAGGCATGATTTCTAAGATTTCGGCTTTTAATAAACCATCTTTAAAAATAACTTTTGTTCCTACATGTAATTTATTTCCTGGTCTAACAATACATTCCCAAATATCACCTTCTATTTGATTTAATAATAAGAATTCTACTTTTGCTCCAGTTTCTTTTTGTCCATATAATCTTGCTGGCAAGACTTTTGTATTGTTTCTTACTAAACAATCTCCTGGTTCTAGGTAATCTATAATATCTTTAAATATCTTATGTTCTATTGTTTGTTGTTTTCTATCTAACACCATTAATCTTGACTCATCTCTTTTTTCGATTGGTGTTTGTGCGATTAATCTTTCTGGTAATTCATAATTAAAGTCTGTTAGTTTCAATTTGTTGCAAGTCCTTTCTTTTTTTTATTTATTCCTATATATTCTACTATTTTTTTATATTTTTTTCAATATTTTGATGAGTTTTTATAAAACTTATTTTCAATTTATTTTTCACTTTCAAAATTAAATATATTAATATTTTGAAGACAAAGACCTATAGGAAGACCGGGGTATGCTTTTGTCGAAAAATATTTCTATTATTTTATTGTTTAAATATAGCAAAAAAAGATAATATCTAACTCTTTTTGAATTAAATATTATCCTGATTTTTGATATTTTTTGATATTTTTTTGCTTTGAACACTATTATGCTAATGCAGTCACTTTTTTTGTATTTTTTTCAATGATTTCTATTCTTGCATTTAGTTCCAAGTGTTCTTTTTTAGCCTCTTTCCAATTAATTTGATTTTTTTCCCAATTCATTCTATTTTCTTCCCAATTAATTCGATTTTCTTCCCAATATTTCTTATTTCTTTCTATTTCTTCGTCTAAATCTTTTCTTAGTTCATTTATTTCTTCTCTTATTTTTTTTAATTCTTCTCTCGTTTCATTTTTAAAATTGATAATTTCTTCTTTTAAGTCTGAAAATAATTTCATAAATTGAAGGGCTATTTCATCATTCATATGTTCACCTCTTTTCTGTTGTTAATTTCTGTTTTACAGTATTCAAGGATACTTTTAGAAAAAATTTTTTTGAAATAAATTTTTGGAAATTTAAATACCAAAATGAATATTAAAAATTATGAAGTAATTATATTATAAGATATACTATTTGTCAATCATTTTTCATTTACAAAATTCGACAAAAATGAGGCTATATAGCCTCATTTTTTTAAATAATTATTTTATTACTTCAACATCCAACATTAATTTTTCTCCATTGATGGTTACTTCTGTATAAGATTTTCTGTTTTCATCATAATATACATTTTCTGTTAAAGTTTCTTTTTTGATTTCTGTTTCAAATTTTTTGATAACTTTTTCAAGCATATCATTTTCAGAAACATACATATTAATTTTATCCAATACTTCAAAACCTTTATCTTTTCTCATATTTTGTACTTTAGATAAAATTTCTCTTACATATCCTTCTTCTTTTAATTCAGGAGTTATTGTTGTATCTAATACAACTCCCACTTCCCCTTCTCCTGCAAATGCAAATCCATCTTTTCCCTGCATTGTGACCAATAAGTTTTCAGATGTTAAAGTAATTTGTGTATCATCTATGTCAATATATTCTATTCCACCATTTTTTACTTTATTTGCTAAATCCATTTGATTTAATTGAGAAATTGCTTCTCTAATTTTTGGTATAAATTTTCCATATTCTTTTCCTAATACTGGTAAGTTTGGTTTTATTTCAAAATGTACATAATCTGACATATTGGCACCTAATTCAACTTCTTTGATGTTTAATTCTTCTTTTACGATGTTTCCATAGTATTCAGGTAAAGTATCAACAGATATTAGCATTTTTGAAAGTGGCTGTCTATTTTTGATATTCGCTGTATTTCTAGCACTTCTTCCAAGTTTTACGATTAAATAAGCTAGATCCATTTCTTTTTCTAATTTTTTATCAATTTCTTTTTCATTTACTTCTGGCCATAAACATAAGTGAACACTTTCTGGTGCATTCTTATCTAATCCAACAACTAAGTTTTGATAAATTTCCTCTGTCATAAATGGAACAAATGGTGCTGCTACTTTTATTAGATTTACTAGTACTCTATATAATGTTGTATATGCTCCTATTTTATCATCTGTTAATTCTTTGCCCCAATATCTCTCTCTATTTGTACGAACATACCAGTTTGAAAGTTCGTCTGTAAATTCTCCTATTTGTACAGCTGCTCCTGTTATATCATATTTATCCAATTTTTCAGCAACTTCTTTTACTAATGTATTTAGTTTTGATAATATCCATTTATCCATTATATTTTTAGATTGGAAATCTGCGTATTGATTAGGATTAAATTGGTCTATTTCTGCATATAAAACATAGAAAGAATATACATTCCATAAAGTACTTAAAAATCCTCTTTGTGTTTCTTGTACATTTTTGATTCCTAATCTTGTTGGTAACCATGGTGCTGAGCATGTATAGAAATGCCATCTTGTAGCATCTGCTCCTACTTCATTTAATAGAACCATTGGATCTACACCATTTCCTTTTGATTTTGACATTTTTTGTCCATGTTCATCTAGTACATGCCCTAATACAATACAATTTTCATAAGATGCTTTATCAAATAAACATGTGGATATAGCAAGTAAAGTATAGAACCATCCTCTCGTTTGGTCTACTGCCTCTGATATGAATTGTGCAGGGAAATGTTTTTCAAATTCTTCTTTATTTTCAAATGGATAATGTAATTGAGCAAATGGCATTGATCCTGAATCAAACCAACAATCTATTACTTCTTTAAACCTTGTCATCTTTTTACCACATTCTGGGCATTTTAAATGTACATTATCTATATATGGTTTGTGTAATTCAATATCCTCTGGACAATCTACTGCTTTTTCTTTTAGTTCTGCAATACTTCCGATACACTCTTCATGACCACATTCACATTTCCATACTGGTAATGGTGTTCCCCAATATCTATCTCTTGATATTCCCCAATCAATTACATTCTCTAAGAATTTTCCAAATCTTCCTGTTCTGATTGTGTCTGGATACCATTTGATTGTATTGTTATTGGCAACTAATTGGTCTCTTAATTTTGTCATGGCAACAAACCAGCTTTCTTTTGGATAGTATAAAAGTGGTGTGTCACATCTCCAACAATGTGGATATGAGTGCATATGTTTTTCTTTACTAAATAATTTGTTTTCTTCTTTTAACCATTTGCAAATGTCTTCGTTACAATCTCTTACAAATCTTCCTGCCCATGGTTCTACTTCTTTTACAAATTTTCCTGATTTATCTACTAAGTTTATAAATGCAATTCCATTTTGTTTAGAAACTATACTATCATCTTCTCCATATGCTGGTGCAATATGAACTATTCCTGTACCATCTGTTAATGTTACATAGTCTCCATGTATTACCTCAAATGCTTTTCCTTCAACTTCTCCAAATGGCATTAATCTTTCGTATTTAGTTCCTAATAATTTGTCTCCTTTAAATGTATCTAGTATTTCATATGGTGTTTCTCTTAATACTTGTTCTAATAAATCTTTTGCTAAAATATAGTTTTCGTATTGTGGTTCTTCATCTGTCCCAATATTTGCTTTTATTTTAACATATTCATAAGATTTATTAACACAAAGTGCTAGGTTTGATGGCAATGTCCATGGTGTTGTTGTCCATGCTAATATATATGTGTTTTCTTCATCAATAACTTTAAATTTAATAATACAAGTTAAATCTTTTACATCTTTATATCCTTGTGCAACTTCGTGTGATGATAGAGCTGTACCACATCTTGGACAATATGGCATTACTTTATGTCCTTCGTATAAAAGTCCTTTTTCCCACATTTGCTTTAAAGCCCACCATACAGATTCAATATACTCATTGTGATATGTTACATATGGATTTTCCATGTCAACCCAAAATCCTACTTTGTTCGTCATTTCTTCCCACATGTGAACATATGTAAATACACTTTCTTTGCATTGCTTTACAAATTTTTCTACACCATATTCTTCTATTTGCTCTTTTCCTGATATTCCTAGTTTTTTTTCTATTTCTAGTTCTACTGGTAGACCATGTGTATCCCAACCAGCTTTACGTATTACTTTATAGCCTTTCATTACTTTATATCTTGGTATGATATCTTTCATTACCCTTGTTTCAATATGTCCAACATGTGGCTTTCCATTTGCTGTTGGAGGCCCATCATAAAATGTGAAGTACCTTTTTCCTTCATTCATAGCAAAATTCTTTTTTATTATGTTGTTCTTTTCCCACCCTTTTGCTACTTCTTTTTCCATTCCTACAAAACCGTCTTTAAGTTCTACTTTTTTATACATTGCTTTTCCTCCTT
>CALXUT010000029.1 GCA_944391755.1 uncultured Clostridia bacterium | reverse complement strand
GTTCCAGCAGGTAATTCAATAACTCCTGTTACGTCTGTTGTTCTGAAATAGAATTGTGGTCTATATCCATTGAAGAATGGTGTATGTCTTCCACCTTCTTCTTTTGTTAGAACATATACTTCTGATGTGAATTTTGTATGTGGATGAATTGTTCCTGGTTTACATAGTACTTGACCTCTTTCGATGTCTTTTCTATCAATTCCTCTTAATAATGTTCCTATATTATCTCCAGCCTCAGCTTGGTCTAATAATTTTCTGAACATTTCTACACCTGTAACAACAGTTTTTCTTCTTTCTGTTGTTAGACCTATGATTTCAACTTCGTCAGAAACTTTAACAACTCCTCTTTCTACTCTACCAGTAGCAACTGTTCCACGACCTGTGATTGTGAATACATCTTCAACTGGCATTAAGAATGGTTGATCAACTGGTCTTTCTGGTGTTGGTATATAAGTATCAACTGCATCCATTAATTCTTTCATTGGAGCATATACTGGATCATTTGGATCTGTTGATGTGCTCTCTAATACTTTTAATGAAGATCCTTTAATAATTGGAATTTCGTCTCCTGGGAAACCATATTCTGTTAATAAATCTCTAACTTCCATTTCAACTAATTCTAATAGTTCTGGATCATCAACCATATCACATTTATTTAAGTAAACAACGATGTATTTTACACCTACTTGTCTAGCTAATAAGATGTGTTCTCTTGTTTGTGGCATTGGTCCATCAGCAGCAGATACTACGAATATTGCACCATCCATTTGAGCTGCACCTGTAATCATGTTCTTTACATAGTCAGCATGACCTGGACAGTCAACATGTGCATAATGTCTGTTTTCTGTTTCATATTCTACGTGAGCAGTATTAATTGTAATTCCTCTTGCTTTTTCTTCTGGTGCTCCATCGATTTGATCATAAGCTGTGTATTGAGCTTTACCTAATAATCCTAGGTATTTTGTGATAGCAGCTGTTGTTGTTGTTTTTCCGTGGTCAACATGGCCGATTGTACCAATGTTAACGTGTGGTTTTGTTCTTTCAAATTTTGCTTTTGCCATTTTAAATTCCTCCTATAATTTATTAATATTTTTTAAAATTTGATAACTTTATTATTATGCACTTGCATTTTATAACATTTATGAGAAAAATGCAAGCTTTTTACATAATTTTATTATTAATCTTGTTTTTTTGCTCTTGAAGCAACAATTGTTTCAAATACTGATTTTGGAACTTCTTCATAGTGAGATGGTTCCATAGAGTATGTTCCTCTACCTTGTGTTTTTGAACGTAAGTCTGTAGCATAACCAAACATTTCTGATAATGGAATAAATGCTTTAATTTCTTGCATTCCATCATTAGCTTCCATTCCTTCCATTCTTCCACGTCTAGCATTTACATCTCCTATAACATCTCCCATGTATTCTTCTGGAACTGTTATTTCAACTTTCATAATTGGCTCTAATATAACTGATTTCGCTTGTTTACATCCTTCTTTAAATGCCATTGATGCAGCTATTTTGAAAGCCATTTCAGATGAGTCTACTTCGTGGTATGAACCATCAACTAATGATACTTTAAAGTCAATTACTGGATATCCAGCTAGTATACCGCTTTCAGCAGCTTCTCTCATTCCTTGTTCAATTGGTTTTATATATTCTTTTGGAACTGCTCCTCCAACGATTTTGCTTTCGAATTCAATTCCTTTTCCTGGTTCTAATGGTTCCATTTCAAACCATACATCACCATATTGTCCTTTACCACCAGATTGACGAATGAATTTACCTTGAACTCTTACTTTATTTCTAATTGTTTCTTTATAAGCAACTTGTGGTTTACCTACATTACATTCAACTTTAAATTCTCTTTTTAATCTGTCTACAATGATATCTAGATGTAATTCACCCATACCAGCTATAATTGTTTGACCTGTTTCTTGATTTGTATAAGTTTTAAATGTTGGATCTTCTTCTGATAATTTTGCTAATGCAATTCCCATTTTTTCTTGAGCAGCTTTATCTTTTGGCTCTATAGCTATATCGATAACTGGCTCTGGGAATTCCATAGATTCTAATATTACTGGGTGATTTTCATCACATAATGTATCACCTGTTGTAACATCTTTTAATCCTACTGCTGCCGCAATGTCTCCAGAATATACTTTTTCAATATCTTCTCTATGATTTGAGTGCATTTGTAGAATTCTACCAATTCTTTCTTTTTTATCTTTATTAGAATTTAAAACAGTTGAACCTGATTCCAAAGTTCCTGAATAAACTCTAAAGAAACATAATTTTCCAACAAATGGGTCTGTTGCAATTTTAAATGCTAAAGCTGCAAATGGTTCTGTATCAGAAGTCTTTCTCTCTGTTTCATTTCCATCTGAGTCAACACCTTTAATATGTGGTATATCTAATGGTGATGGCATAAAATCAACGATTGCATTTAATAATTCTTGTACACCTTTATTTTTATATGAAGATCCACATGTTACTGGAACTAAAGTATTGGCAATTGTTCCTTTACGTAATCCTTTTTTGATTTCTTCTTCAGAAAGTTCTTCACCTTCTAAATATTTCATCATTAATTCTTCATCTTGTTCACATGCAGCTTCTATCATAGTTGTTCTCCATTTTTTAGCTTCTTCTAACATATCTTCAGGAATATCCATTTCCTCAATTTCTTTTCCTAAATCATCTTTGTGAACAAAAGCTCTCATTTTTATTAAATCAACAATTCCTTTAAATTGATCTTCTGCTCCAATTGGTAATTGAATTGGTATTGGGTTTGCTTTTAATCTATTTTTTAATTGGTCAACACAAAGCATAAAATTAGCTCCTGTGATGTCCATTTTATTTACATATACCATTCTTGGTACACTATATTTATCTGCTTGTCTCCAAACAGTTTCTGTTTGTGGTTGAACTCCACCTTTTGCAGCTAATACTGTTACTGCACCATCAAGAACTCTTAAAGATCTTTGTACTTCTACTGTAAAGTCAACATGACCTGGTGTATCTATGATATTAATTCTGTTATTTTTCCAAAAACATGTTGTTGCAGCAGATGTTATTGTTATACCTCTTTCTTGTTCTTGTTCCATCCAGTCCATTGTTGCTGCACCTTCGTGAACTTCTCCTATTTTATGCGTTTTTCCTGTATAGAATAATATTCTCTCTGTAGTTGTTGTTTTACCAGCATCTATATGAGCCATTATTCCTATATTTCTTGTTCTCTCTAATGGGTATGCTCTTCCTGCCATTGATTATTTTCCCCCTTTCGAAATTTTACCACTTATAATGTGCAAACGCCTTATTAGCCTCTGCCATTCTATGTGTATCTTCTTTCTTCTTAAATGCTCCACCATTTCCGTTTACTGCATCTATAATTTCTCCTGCTAATTTTTCAGCCATTGTTTTTTCATGTCTGTTTCTAGCATATGTTACAAGCCATCTTAATCCTAATGTTTGTCTTCTTTCTGGTCTTATTTCTAATGGAACTTGGTATGTAGCTCCACCAACTCTTCTTGCTTTAACTTCAAGAACTGGCATAACATTTTCTAATGCTGCTTCAAATACTTCTAAAGGATTTTTTCCTTCTTTTTCTTTTATGATATCAAATGCATCATAAACTATATTTTGAGCAACTGATTTTTTACCATCTAACATGATATTGTTAATTAATTTAGTAACTACTTTACTATTATAGATTGGATCTGGTAATACATCTCTTTTTGCTATAAATCCTCTTCTTGGCACTATTCTTCACTCCTTTTCTTTTTTGACATTTAAAAAAATGTCTAAGTTACTCTGAAAAGATTTCATATCTTTCCCGTATAGTGCTACATAATCTATTCTAAATTTAAGTACCTTAATTTAGTAAATTGTGTGCACTAATCTTTAATTTTATTCTTTTTATTTTTTAGGACGTTTAGCTCCATATTTAGAACGACCTTGCATTCTGTCTTTAACCCCTGCAGTATCTAAAGTTCCTCTTATTATATGGTATCTAACACCTGGAAGGTCTTTTACTCTTCCTCCTCTGATTAGAACGACACTGTGTTCTTGTAAGTTATGTCCTATACCTGGAATATAAGATGTAACTTCATAACCATTTGAAAGTCTAACTCTGGCAACTTTTCTTAATGCTGAATTTGGTTTCTTTGGTGTTACAGTTTTTACTACAGTACATACACCTCTTTTTTGTGGTGCTTTATTATTTGTTAATGTTTTATTTTTTGAATTCCATCCATGTTGTAATGCTGGTGCTGTAGATTTAGCCTTTGAAGTTTGTCTTCCTTTTCTTACTAATTGATTAATTGTTGGCACTTAAATTTCACCTCTTTTCTAAAATTGATTATTTATAAAAACCGCTACGGAACTGCCAACTATTGGCAAATTTCATCGCGGTTTATATTTTATCATTTTTTCCTTATTATGTCAATGTTTTTACAATAATATTTTTAATATTTTCCCTCTGGTAATGCATTTGCATTATTTGTATTAAATGTTCTTTTTAATATATATCTTATTTTGCTAAAACCTGTATTACATCCTACTATATCTATCTTTTCATTTTTCTTTGCATTTTTACAAATTTTTGCTAATATTTCTTTTTCTTTTTTATTTAGATTTGTACCTTCCATATAAGAAACATTGTATGTTATATTTGGCAATGTATCTATTTCACATTCTTCATATTTTGAAAAAGACATTGCATAATTATAAATTAAACTTTGTGCATCATAATTATATTGTTTTGCAAATGTAATTAATGTTTCGCATATGATAGGATCTATTTTCTTTATTGCTTTTTTATCTAGAGCTCTATATTCGGCTACTGCATAGTTTATTAAAATCTCTTTTATTTCTTCTATATTTTCTTTATATTTTAATATAAGGTTCCCTGTTTTTTGTTTTCTAGGATATATATTTAATTCTTTTCCATTACTTAATTGAGCTTTGTATACTAATTCTTTTTCTTCAAACTTTGCAGTTATATTCATTAGTGTTACCTTTCCATCTAATGTTGGAAGTTCGCGTGTTTTTTCTAAAGAATCTTCATATGTAACGATTTCTTCTTCGGCTTCTACTGAATTTTTATTATCATCTTCATGTTCTTCCATATTCTGAATATTTTCTAATGTATCAAGTTTTATTGTTTGCTCTTTATTCTCTGTTTCAAAACTATTAGCTTCTACTACTTTCTCTTCTTTGATTTCTTGTACATTCTCATTTTCTTGTTCTGTTTCAACTGTTTGTATATTTTCAACTTTTATTTCTTCTGGTTCTATATTTTTTATTTCTGTTTCTTCTATTTTTATCTCTTCAATTGGTTGTATGTCTTCTAATACAATATCTTCAGGGGCTGATATTTCTTCAATTTTCACTTCTTCAATAGGTTCTGTTTCTTCAATTTTTATTTCTTGAATTGGTTGTATATCCTCTAAAGATATTTCTTCGATTGGTTGTATATCTTCTAGATTAATTTCTTCTAATGGCTCTATATATTCTACTTCAACTTCTTCTAGAGGCTCTATATTTTCTATTTTTACATCCTCAAATAAGTTTTCTTCTATTTCTTGTATATTATTATTTTCAGTATCAGAAACAACAAAATCTGTTTTTACTTTTTCTTCAATATTATCCATTAATGGTAAGGTAATAGCTTCTTCCTCAGTTGGTTTTACATTTTGAACTTCTTCAGTAATACTTTCTGAATCTAATGGAGAAATTACTTCTTCTACTGCAGTTAGTAATGCATCAATTTCATTTTGAGCATCATCATCTTCTGCTGCATCTTCTTCATTGGTTGTTTGTGCAATAGGATTTATTTTTTGAATTTCTACATTTTCAATTATATTCTCCTCTTTTGACTCATCTTTAATAATAAAATGCCAATTTGAATTTTTAAAAGCTCTCTTATTTTTAGCTAATTCTGATAGTTCTTCCTCTTTATTTTCTATTCTCTCGTTTAAAGGAGCTATGATTTCTTTGTTGTGTAGATATTCTTGTTCTTGAAGTTCCATATCTTTTTCTGCATCAGCTGAAAGTTCAGGCATTCTTCCAAATCTAGTTAAGAACTCTTGTCTTTGCACTTCATATTTTGCTTTTCTTGCTTCATATGATGATATTCTATCTTCTAAATCTCTTTTTTGTTCTTCTATTTTACGTATTTCTCTAATTCCTTCAGAAATTAAATTATCTATTCTTATATTTACTTGTTTTTTTACTTCTATATATCTTGAATTAAGTTTATTTTGTAATTCTTGACTTTGGTTTCCTAATTCGGCTATTTGTTTTCCAAGCTCAACAATCTCAGCCTTTGCATTTTGTGCAAAAGCATCATCTCTTTTTCCATTTACAAATTTTATTTCATTTCTATGTTGTGCTATTTTATTTCTCTTAGTCTCTAGTTCCGTAATTTCTTGTCTCATTTGTTGCTTTTCATAAATGAAATTATTTATCATTTCTTGTATTTCTTCTAATCTGTTCATTCCCTAACCTTATCAAGTAATTCGATTACTTAATAAACTCCTTTCATTAGTTATCCTATTATATTTCATTTTATATTCTAACATAACAATTTTTTTTGTACAAGAGTTTTTTTGTAAAATTTTTTCTTTTTTTACATTTTTTTGTTTTTTAATGCTGAAAGTGCTCTATCCGCAAGCTTTTCGTATTTTAACTTTTTATCTTTTATTTTTTCTCCTAATTCTGGTAATATCCCAAAATTAGCATTCATAGGTTGGAATTTTTCATTATTTGTAGCTATATATTTTGCTAATGCTCCTATCATAGTAAGTTCAGAAAATGTTATTTTTCCTTTATTTTGATATAATTGGCAAGCATTAATACCTGCTACCATTCCTGAAGAAATAGATTCCACATATCCTTCTACTCCTGTAATTTGACCTGCAAAAAATATATTTTTATTTTGTTTTAACTGATACGTATTATTTAATAATTTCGTTGAATTGATATATGTATTTCTATGCATAACTCCATATTTTACAAACTCTGCATTTTCTAATCCTGGTATCATCTGGAATACTCTTTTTTGTTCTCCAAATTTAAGATTTGTTTGAAATCCTACTAAATTATAGATAGTTGCATGAGCATCATCTTGTCTTAATTGTACAATAGCATATGGTCTTCTCCCTGTTCTAGGATCATCAAAACCAACAGGTTTTAAAGGGCCATATCGTAATGTATCCATTCCTCTTTTTGCCATGATTTCGATTGGCATGCATCCTTCAAATATTTCTCTTTTTTCAAAATCATGTAATGTTACGACTTCTGCATTTATCAACTCATTGTAAAATTTTTCATATTCTTTCTGATTCATTGGCAAATTAATATAACTGGCATCTTGCTGTTTTATTCGATTTTTCCAATCTTCCTCGTCTTCACCTTTTGCCTTTTCTTGTTCATATCGATTTCCATAAAATGCAATATCAAAATTAATACTTTCTTTAGTCACAATTGGTGCTGCTGCATCATAAAAATAAAATTTATCTTGGCCTGTTATTTTTGATATATTTTCTGATAAACTTTTAGATGTAAGTGGCCCTGTTGCAATGATAACAATTCCGTCTTCACTCATTTTTTTGATATCTGTTACTTCTTCATGAATAATTTGTATGAAGTCATTTTTTTCTATTTCTTCTGTAACCCTTTGAGCAAAAATTTCTCTATCTACAGCTAAAGCCTGCCCTGCAGGAACTTGCGTTTCATCAGCAATTCTTATTAATAAAGAATCTAAATATCGTAGTTCTTCTTTTAATAATCCACAGGCATTTGTGTGTAGATTTGATTTAAAAGAATTACTACATACAATTTCTGCTAAATTTTGATTGCTATGTGCTTCTGTATATTTTGTCGGTTTCATTTCATATAATTTTACTTTGATTCCTCTTTTTGCTATCTGATAGGCAGCTTCACATCCAGCTAGCCCACCACCTATGACTGTTATATAATCTTTCATTTTTCCTCCATCCTCATATCTAAAACCTGAAGCTAGTCAAACAATGCCATGATATCTTCTTTTGATAATTTGTTGATAAATGTTTCTTTTGTAGAAAGCATTGAATTTGCAAGATTTGCTTTCTTTTCTTGAAGTTCATAGATTTTTTCTTCTATTGAATTTTTCGTGATTAGCTTATATACTTGTACATTGTTTCTTTGTCCAATTCTATATGCACGGTCTGTAGCTTGATTTTCTACCGAAGCATTCCACCAAGGGTCATAATGAATGACCATATCTGCTCCTGTTAAATTTAGTCCTGTACCTCCCGCTTTTAAAGATATTAAAAATACTTTTATATCTTTATTTTCATTAAATTCATCTACCATTTTTATTCTGTCATCCACTTTGGTTGAACCAGTTAACTTAAAATAGTGGATATTTTTTTCTTTTAATTCTTCTTCAATAAATTCAAATATAGAAGTATAACCAGAGAACAATAAGATTTTATGTCCAGAATCTGTTGCATCTTTTACAATCTCTATGCATTGCTCCAACTTACTACTTCCTGCAGTATAGTTTTTTATAAACAATCCTGGATGACAACAAATTTGTCTTAATCTTGTAAGTGCTGCTAAAATTTGCATATGACTTTTTTCAAATCCATTTAATTTTATTGTTTCAGCAACATCTTGCTTTACTTGTGCTAAATAGTTTATATATATTTTTTCTTGTTCTTCTTTCATTTGATTATTTAATACAGTGATTGTTTTTTCTGGCAATTCTGTTAATACTTGTTCTTTTGTTCTTCTTAATATAAAAGGTTCTACTAATTGTTTTAATTTTTTCATAGCTTTTGCATCATTATCTTTTATAATTGGTGTTTCAAAATTTACTTTAAATTTTTTATAGTTAAATAAATATCCTGGCATAATATAATCAAATATAGACCATAATTCTGCTAATGAATTTTCTATTGGAGTACCTGTTAATGCATATCTTGTATCTGCTAATATTTCTTTTACCGCTTTTGCATTTTGTGTATTACTATTTTTTAAATATTGTGCTTCATCTGCAATTGCATATCTAAATTGGTATTTTTGTTTTTTATACATTTCAATATCTCTTTTTAAAAAATCATATGAAGTGATAACAATATCATATTTATCTATATTTTTTATTTGTTCTTGACGATCTGTAACATTTCCTTTAATCACTAGTGTTTTCAGTTTATTTGTAAATTTTTTAGATTCATTTTGCCAATTCAAAGTTAATGAACTTGGACAAATTACGATGGAAGCTCTTCTTTGGTCATTTTCTTCTACATAGCCTGCAATAATAGATAACATTTGTATGGTTTTTCCAAGTCCCATATCATCCGCAAGAATCCCACCAAATTTATAATTATCTATTACTTTTAACCATTGATATCCTACTTTCTGGTAATATCTTAGTATCTTATCTAGATTTGCAGGAATGGTTATTTCCTCTCCAGCGTTTTCTTTATCTAGATTTGATACAATTTTTCTATATTCACCATTTTTATTGATTTGTGTATTTGGCACATTTTTTAATAATTGATTTAAATATAAACTTCTATTAACTGGTACTCGTACAGTACCTTTTATAAGTTCTTTGAAACTAATATCCATTCCTGTAACTAATTTATCTATAAATTCTATATCTTGATTGTCGTCCAAACTTACAAAAGTTCCATTCTTCAATTTATGATATTTCTTTTTCAAATTATATTTTTCCATTATTTCTTGTAATTCATGGATATCTATATTTAAATTTTCTAAATTGATTGTTAATAAATTATTTTCTACTTTTACTCCTAAGCTTCCTATTTTAGGTTGTCTAATTTCTTTTGTCTTAAAATTATCTGTTACCATCACTTCAAAATTTTGCATATAATTGTTGATATCCTCTGATAAAAAATGATAGATTTTATCATCATCAGGTAATATAAAACATTCCTTTTGTGCATAATACATAAATCCTGTTTTTCTTATCATATTTAAAGCTTTATTTTCTGCAACGATATCTCTTGGATATTTTATATCTATTTTTTGCTGTAATGGGTTAAATTCTTCTTCTCCATAACAAAAACTAGCATCAGCTAAAATATAGCCATTATCATCAAAATCTAAAAATATTTTTACAATTAATTTTTTAGGTTTATATTTTTCAATTTCTTCTTCATTAATACCTTGGAATTTTATTCCATTTTTTATTTTAGGTAATATGACTGAAAATAGTTCTGGTAATTGTTCTTCTCCAAATACTAATTCTGTCAAAAAATTTTCTTTAAAGTTTTTTAGAAATTTTAATACGGTATGCTCATATTCTTTATCACATCTATATAGAACATTTTTTATTAAAATATAATTATTTTCTTTTCCTTGTAATATCTCTATTTCTCTTAGTAAATCCAGTTTTTGATTAATGGTTATTCTATATTCTTTTTTGTTTTTTCTTTGTAAGATAAAATATAAGTCTGGATTTTCATCTTTTAATTGTACTTTCTCTTCTTGATATTCTTTTTGAAATAGTATTTCTTTTGACTTTAATATTTCAAATATTGCATCTAAATCACTATTTCTTAAAGCTATATAATCTTCATTGATAACTTTTCCATAATATCTATAATTTGAATTTGCTTCTGAATTTACAAATCTTATGATTTCTGCACCTTTTAAAATAAATTCTAATAACTTTTGGTCCTGTTCTTCAAAATTTTCTTTTTTATGAATAAATTCCAATTTACTTCCGTATTTGTATTTTTCATTATGTAACATTCTGTCATAAAATTCTGATAGATTTTTTAATTTATACATTCTTTGGTTTCCAATTCGAAATTCAATTCTCAAATTGTTCGTATATTTATCATAAATTAGTTTAGGCTCTATTTTTACTTTTTCTTCCTGTTTTTCCATTTCATTTGCTTGATTGATTTCTTGCATTTCTTCTGAATAAAATGTATTTACTATTTGTTTGAAACTCCTATATTTTGAATCACCATTTAAATTCTTATTGATTTGTACATTGTCGTGTTTTTTTAACATTTCTTCATATCGTGATTTTTCTGTAAACTCCATCATTGTAGCTACTACATGTTTACATGCAGCATATCTAGCTTGATAATCTGCACATTCGCATGTTACATCTTCAATTTCTCCATTACTAACATATATGTGCGTTCTATAAACTTCTTGTCCTGTTACTTTCCCTGTTATTTCAAAATTTTCTGCATTATTATAATGGATTTTTTCAATTTGTGTTCTTCCTGTCCTCATATATAATCTGGCTTTTTCTACTCTAGTATTTCCTGCATTTTCATATAGTTCCTTAATTATATCATTACTAACTAACATGTTATTGCTCCTTGTTTTTTTCTTGGTTTATTATTATATACTATTTTCTTGATTTTTGCAATATAGCGATTTCATTTTTATAGGCTTTCGCAATTTGTGTATTTGTAAAACTACTGGTGGTATTGAGCAACTTTTTAGCAGATTTTTTTCTGGTATGATTTTGTTAAATTGGAATAGAAAGATGGTAATGATATGGAACAAGATATATACTATTTAGTTGGTCAAAATATAAAAAAGCAAAGAAAATTAAAAGGACTTACGCAACTACAATTAGCAAATAAGTCCTATTTTAGTTATGAATTTATTAGAAAAATTGAATCTAAAAGTGCTTGTAGGAATACGTTTTCTTTAGATACCGTAGATAAAATTGCAAAGGCTTTAGATGTTGATGTTCGCTTATTGTTTGAACCACTTGATGAATAATGTACTAACTTTGCTTTATAAAATCTTTAAAGATTTTTGCGATTCATACATAGCAAAAGACTAAAGTTCCAGCTCTAGTCTTTTTTGTGCCATTCCTTATGAGAAATGGTTAAATTATTCACTAAATATTAAACAAATATGTTGCCTCTAAGTCTGCCTCAAACATTAGAAGTGCTAATGGATATTTTTTGTAGGCTAATCCAATTGTTCCATATTGTTCTTTTGGTTCTGTGAATCCCATATGCCAACGAATTGCATATTTTTCTTCACTTGTCAATTTCATATATTCTGTTATCATCATGACTGATTTTTCTCCGTGCCCATAAGGAATGGTATCATCTACTGTATAGTATGGAACTTTTTCCCAAACACCTAATGCATTTTTTGCATTTCTATAATCTACTTTATAAAAGTTTGCTTTACATACATCATGTAATAATGCAACTATTTTTAAAGTATCTTCTGAAATATTTAATGGTACTGGTGAATTTTTAACTTTATCTACAAGTATTTCATATACTTTCATACTATGTTCTACTAATCCTCCAGCATAATCACCATGAAATCTTGTACTTGCAGGTGCTGTAAAAAAGTCAGTACTTTCTAAAAATTTTATAAAATCCTCTAATCCATCTCTTTTTACTGTTCTTAATATTTTTAAAAATTCTTCTTTCATATTTACCTCATTTTCTTACTTTTTCTATTTCTTCAACTACTTTTTCTACTACTTCTTCAATTGTCATATTTGTTGAGTCAATATAGATAGCATCTTCTGCTTGCTTTAATGGTGCTATTTCTCTATGACTATCTGTATAGTCTCTATATTTTACATTTTCTAAAATCTCCGCATATGGAATTTTTATTCCCTTTTCTTCATTTTGTTTAAATCTCCTATTTGCTCTTTCCTCAGGAGTAGCATCTAAATATATTTTTAAATTTGCATTAGGAAATACATTTGTTCCTATATCTCTACCTTCCATGATAACATCTATAGATTCTGCCATTTTTCTTTGTAAATCAACCAATTTATCCCTTACAATTTTTATAGTAGATACCGGCGAAACAAGTTCATTTACTTTTTGTGTTCTTATTTCTAAACTTACATCTTCATTATTTAAATATACTTTTTGCTTTTCACTTTCTAATTTAAATTGTATATCAATTTTATTTAGAATTTTTTCAATTTTTTCTAATTCATCTAATTTTATATTTTGTCTAATCATTAATAGTGTAACACATCTATACATAGCTCCTGTATCAATATTGATTAGATTCATTTTTTTAGCAACTTCCTTTGTTACTGTCCCTTTTCCACTTCCTGCTGGTCCATCTAATGCTACAATAAATCCCATTTTAATCATCCTCCTTGGTTAAGATAAATCCTGTTGAAATAAATCTTGTTTTATGTGCTCCTGTACTATCTATTGGATCATTGATAATTTCTCCATTTACTACCATAACACTTGATGTGCCTCCATCTAGATTTGCTGCATTATATGCCCCATAATTTTGCATGATTTCTATTAAATCATTCATATCAGCTCCTGGTCTTGTAACGGTTCTTCCATCTATTACAAGGAACAACACGATTCCATCTTTCCTTTGTCCTATCGCAGTTCTAGGTGCAGTTCCCCATCCACCATTTCCTAATACCTCAGATGGTTTTCCATTTACTATTAAGAATGGTCCAAATGTTACAGCATCCCTAATTTTCATTTCTTGTGCTTGTTTTACTGTCATTTTGCCTAAAACTAATTTATCATCTTCTGTAAAACCTATAATTCCTCCAGAACCACTATAAGATTTTGATGTTATCAATTTTCCTCCTGAAAATGTAATTCCTAATGGACTAGCTCCATTACTATTAAAATTAGGATCGTCAAATCCACCACCATTGATGGCAATTAACGCATCATTGTCTTTTGCCATTGTTGTTAAATATTGTCCACTTGTTCCCAATTTTTTTGTGTAGACTGTTTTTACTCGTGATGGATCATAAATAACTGCTAAGTATCCACTATAACCTTTACCTTCTATTTCTATTATTTTGTAGTCATCATTACCAGGTTCCCTTTCTAGTACTTGCCTTTCGTATTCATTTGCATATTCTTTTTGTTCTTCTGTTGTATTGACTACAATTGTATTCGTATCTGTTATTTCATCAACTTCTTGAACTTTATTTTTATTTAATACTTCTTGGATGGTTTCATCATCATAAAACCATGTTGCAAAATATTGATGACTTCTTGTTGTCATAGCTGTGGTTATTAGCCATTCTCTAAAACCAGCATATGGTCCATATAATAAAAATAATCCTGTTATGATTCCTACAACAAATACGATTGCAACTATGATTAAAATTCGTTTTATCCATACTCTTCTTTGTTTTTCTTTTCTTTGTTTTTTTACTAACTTTGGTTCTTCTATTTTTTCTTCTTTTTTCATCTCGCACTCTCCGTTTTTATATCGTCTTTTTCATCTTGACTATTATAACAATTTTTTGTATGAATAGCAACATTTTTTTACATTTCTAAAAAACTTTCATTAATTAGACATGTTTTTTTATTTTTTGGTTCATTATATATTGCTATTCTGCCAAAAACAATGTATAATATTGATATTTAAAAGGAGGACTTTTTATGGCAAACAATAAAGTTGAACCTAGAACTTTACCTGGTTTTATGGAATTATTACCAAATGAGCAAATTCTATTTAATGAAATGAAAGAAAAAATACAAAAATCTTACGAGAAATTTGGTTTTTTACCATTGAATACTCCCATTATAGAAATGGCTGATGTATTACTTGCAAAAGCTGGTGGAGAAACAGAAAAACAAATTTATCGTTTTAATAAAGGAGAACATGATTTAGCTTTACGTTTTGATTTAACCGTGCCTTTAGCAAAATATGTAGCAATGCATTATGGAGAACTTTCTTTTCCTTTTAAACGTTATCAAATTGGTAAAGTATATAGAGGTGAAAGACCTCAAAAAGGTAGATTTCGTGAATTCTATCAATGTGATATCGATATTATTGGTGATACAGAGCTAAATAATTTCTATGATGCAGAAATTCCTAATGTTATTTATACAACCTTTAAAGAATTAGGTTTTTCAGATTTTACCATTCATATTAATAATAGAAAAATTTTAAATGGTTTATTTAGTAGCTTAAATCTAGTTAAAGAATCTACAGACATCATGAGAATTATCGATAAAATTGCAAAAATTGGAGAAGAAAATGTTATAAAAGAGCTTACATCTTTAAATATCGATTCAGATTCCATTTCTACTATTATGAATTTTATAAAAATTTCTGGATCTAATGATGAAAAATTACTAGCAATAGATAATTTGAATATTAAAGATGAATTTTTTACAACAGGTCTTACGGAATTAAAAGAAGTTGTAAATTGTATGAGATTGTTAGGTTTACCAGAAGATCATTTTGTAATAGATTTAACAATTGCTCGCGGTTTAGATTATTATACTGGTACTGTTTATGAAACATTTTTAAATGATTACCCTGAACTTGGAAGTGTTTGTTCTGGTGGTCGTTATGAAAATTTAGCAGAATATTACACAAATAAAAAACTTCCTGGTGTTGGAATTTCTATTGGTCTTACTAGATTATTTTACAAATTAAATGAATTACATGCGCTTAAAGTTGATAAAAAATCTATTTCAGATGTTTTGGTTGTATCTGCATCTGATGACTTAACACATTGTTTACCAGTAGCAACGGCATTCCGTAATGCGAATATTAATACAGAACTTTATATGGAAAATAAAAAAATAAAGGCAAAATTTAAATATGCTGATAAACTTTGTATCCCATTTGTCGCAGTTATAGGAGAAACTGAAATTGAAACAAATACCGTTTCTTTAAAAAATATGGTAACAGGAGAACAAGTTCAAGTCAATATAGAAGAAGCTATAAAAATCATAAAAGGTACAGTTTAATCTGTACCTTTATTCTATGTTCTCTTTTATTTTATTTGCTTTTTTTCTAATTCTTTGTATTGCTGTATCAACAGATTTTATCTTAGCATTTAATTTTTCTGCAATAGCAGCATAAGATTTTCCTTTTTCATATTCTGCTAAAACTAATAATTCGAATTTACTCAAATTATTCTTAATCTTTTCTTCCATACTTCTAAAATATTCTCTATCTGCTATGATATCAGAAGGATCATTTAATGTTTTTATGTTTAAGACATCTAATCTATCCATATCTTCATTATCTTCATATGCAGCAGCATTTAAAGAAACAGATGAATTTAATGGTATATGTTTTTGTCTATTGGAATTTTTTACTGCTGTTATTAATTGTCTTTCTATACACATATTTGCAAAAGTTTTAAAAGAGTTTTCTTTTTCAGAATCAAAAGATTTTACAGCTTTATACAATCCTATCATTCCCTCTTGTACCATATCATCCTTTTCAGCTCCAACCATGAAGAATTTATTTGCTTTCATATTTACTAAATCATTATATCTTTCCATCAGACAATCTAATGCCATTTTGTCTTCTTTTTTTATATTTTCTATTAATTTTTCGTCTGTCATTTGTGTATATTCATTTTCATTAATTGAAAACATATCTTTTTTCATTATCGTATATTGTCCTCCTAACAAATCATACTATGATTATAGCTTGAAATCTCTTGTATGTCAAGTGATTTGAGTAATTTTAACATATATCCTTTATTAATAATTCTATTTTTTGAAATAAAATGTTTGAATTTATAACTTTTCTATTTTCTCTTTAGATAAACCTGTTACTTCTGATATCTGTTCAATCGGAATATTTAATTTTAGTAGTTTTTTGGCTACAATATTTATCCCTTGTTCTATTCCTTGCTCTATTCCTTGCTCTCGTGCAGTTCTTATATTCGTATTTTTATCAAGTATATATTTTAATCTTAATTCTGCGATTCTTCGCATTTTTTCATCTCCACTTATCACCTCTAATTTCTCTACTGCTTCTTTTAAATTTTTATCTTTTTTTGCCCCCATTTTTACCCTCTCACTTTCTGGTTTAATTAAAAATTCTATCCAATTTCCTAACCTTTCTTCTGTTTCTTGATTATATTTTATTAACTTTGGTATTTCTAAGATATGTATTTCGATATTTTTAAATACAATCACATTTGGCTTTCTTTTCTCTAATAATTCCCATTTCGTATGTGAATCTTTAAATTCCTCTAATTCTGGCATTTCATAATTTACAATTAAGATGGCTATGGTCTTTTTTAACATATTATAGTCTTCTCCCTCTTTTAATTGGGCTCCATATATTCTTGACCAATAATATAATAATCTTGCTTGCATATTTTGTTGATTAATTAATTGTACTTCTATATTGACTGTTTTATCCTTTCCTATATTTGCTCTTAAATCTAAGATTCCTAATTTGTTGTTTTAATTTTGTACCTCCAATTCTCAATTGTTATTTTTAAAACTAAGATTTTTAGTACATAGTTTATAAAGATATCACTTCGTTTTTTATGTTTTTAGGCATAATTAATAAAACCCTATATTCAATTTTTATTTTTTGGTATTTTACTTTAGATATAAAATTATTTTTGACTCTTTGAATTTAAAATATATTTTAAAAATTTGACTGAGTAAGATTTTACTCAGAATAATAAAAAATAAATTCATACTAAAAATCTTAGTACGAATTTATTCTAACATGTTTTATTTTATTTTGCAAGCACTTATGTTGATTTTATGTAAATTTTTTTCTAATATTACATTATTTTATTTATTCTTTTACTAGTATAATCCCTTCTTCTGTTATTTGTGTTTTATATCCATTTCTTACTACATTAAATGGATCTACAAATTCACCATACCAATCCGTATTTTTTACAATTCCATTGTAAAAATAAAATGTAGAGTAATCAAAGTGGTTACCTGTCAAATTAAACTCTTGTATTTCTGGATTATTATTATTTACTTCTTCATTAATATTGCCTATTGTTATCTCTATAGAACCTGTTTCATTGCAGGTAAGATCAGTAATTATACCACCATTTATTGTGCATGTGCCATGATTCATCCCTAACTCAGTTATAATACCATCATTAATTATACAATCTCCACCGTGAATATAATTTACTGTTCCATTATTAATTACAAGATTTTCAGCACGGATATTATCATACTCTCCACCATTTATAGTTACTCGTCCAGTCTCTCCATTATTTGAATCAAAATCGAAACCAATTTCATCAATTACACAATTGTTGGCAATAAAATTTCCCACATTAACTATGGTTCCATAACCTGCACCTAAATCTGAATTTATGGTAACATTATTTGTTTCCAAATTTCCTTTATTAAATATAAATGAATCACCCCATCCAGTCTGTGTTCCATCTCCTCCAATTATTGTTCCTTTTCCTGCTATTACTACATTTTTATTTTCATTTATTATTATAGTATTTTTATCTGCATAATTTATTGTTTTTTCATTCATATCAAGTGTTACACTTTTATCTATTGTCACTGATTCTGTTTCTTCTGTATCTTTTAGTACTTTTATTCTTGATCCATCTTTTGCTGCTGCTACTGCTTCTACTAATGTATCAAAATAAGTTGTATTATCTAATAAATAATTTCCTGATTCTACTATTATCGGTGTATCTGCTACTTTTTCTACTCCAGCTGCGTCTACTATTTTTACATGATATTCTCCTACTTCACTTAATGTAAATGTATATGTACTTTCTCTATAATCTGTTACTAATGTTTTCCATATACTGTCTCCTACCTTTTGATATAATATACTTCCTTTTCCCACATATTTTGAATATTTAATATTAGATATATTTACTTCTATTCCTGTTTCTAATACATTTGTTCCTACTGTAAATTCTATTTCTCCTCTATCTATTCCTTCTTTTATTATATTTTTTTTACTCAATTGAGCTAATGTATAATACACTTCTCCATCTTGTTCAAATGGTTCTAGACTTATAACTTGTCTTTTTGCTATATTTACTAAATATTCTTTTTCTATTCCATCTATTCCTAATTCCTCTAAAGTCTCTTTTGTGAATAGTCTATATCCTGCTTTATCTGTTTCATTTGCTCCTGTAAAAGCATTATTTTCTTCTTCTGAATTTGTTAATTCTTCTCCTATTTCTATTTCTTGTCCACCTTCTATTTCTCTACTATACTTTTCATATAACAAATTTACCTGTGATTGCATTATCTCTAGTCCTTGCTTATATTTATTTAATTTGCTAGATTTAACTGTACTTATCCCTGAATAAGTACTTACACTTGCTAATATCAACAATATGATTATAGTAATTGTTAATGCAATTAATGTGATTCCTTTTTCTTTTCTCATTGGTTATCCTCTTTTCTTTTTTTATTTATATTTTTCATCCTTTTGTAAATATTTTTTACCATTAATTAATTTAATTTACGATATGAATTTTTCTTTTTTGTTGATTCCTCATTTATTTTTTTCATTTCTTATTGCATTTTTTCACAAAACAAGTAAAAAGAATTTCCCAAAAAAACACTTGTATTATAAGTATTTTATTGTTATACTTATATCGTAAATTAAATTAATTAACGAATTTAAAAAGGCCATATTGAAGTAAATTAAAAATTCATTGGCTTCAACTTATGGCCTTTTATTATATAAATATAAATTATTTAACAAAACAACCAATTGCTTTAAGACAAATTAAATTTTTCTATTTCATCTTTTGATAGTCCTGTTATTTGTGAAATTTGCTCAATTGGCATTTTGAGTTTTAATAATTTTTTTACTATTTCTAGTATTTTTTGTTCTGAATGCATTCTTTCTTGTTTTATTCCTTGTTCTATTCCAGTCTTTATATCTGTATTTCTGTCCAATATATATTTTAATCTTAATTCTGCGATTCTTCGCATTTTTTCATCTCCACTTATTACTTCTAATTTCTCTACTGCTTCTTTTAAATTTTTATCTTTTTTTGCCCCCATTTTTACCCTCTCACTTTCTGGTTTTATTAAAAACTCTATCCAATTTCCTAATCTTTCTTCTGTTTCTTTACTATATTTTATTAGTTTTGGTATTTCTAAGATATGTATTTCTATGTTTTTAAATACAAGTACATTTGGTTTTCTTTTTTCTAGTAGTTCCCATTTCGTATGAGAATCTTTGAATTCTTGTAATTCTGGCATTTCATAGTTTACAATTAATATTGCTATGGTCTTTTTTAGCATATTATAGTCTTCTCCTTCTTTTAGTTGTGCTCCATATATTCTTGACCAATAATATAACAATCTTGCTTGCATATTTTGTTGATTGATTAATTGAACTTCGATATTGACTGTTTTATCTTTTCCTATATTTGCTCTTAAATCTAAGATTCCTAATTTTTCTGTCGGCATTTCTCTTACCAAGTTTTGATTTGCTTCTAATGATATATTTTCTACTGGATAACCTAAAATCTCTGTTAATAGTCCTCCTAAGATTCTTTCACTCCCTTTTGTCCCAAACAATGCTTGAAATACAACATCTGTCTTTGGTAATAATAATTTATTTTGTTCTATATTTGTTGTTTTGATTTGTACCTCCAATTCTCAATTGTTATTTTTAAAACTAAGATTTTTAGTACATAGCTTATAAAGACATCACTTCATTTTTTATGTTTTTAAGCATAATTAATAAAACCTTATATTTAATTTTATTTTTTGGTATTTTACTTAGATATAAAATTATTTTTGACTCTCTGAATTTAAAATATATTTTAAAAAATTGCTAATAGAAGATAAGATATTTCTATTAGATAAAAAATAAATTCATACTAAAAATCTTAGTACGAATTTATTTTAACATGATTTATTTGCTTTTGCAAGCATTTCTATTCATTTTATGTAAATTTTTTCTATTTTTATTTGAAATCATCTAATATCTTAATAAAGTATTTTTCATTTATATATTCATTATTTCTATATCCATCCCCATAATATTTTTAGCAATATTTTTAAATTCTTTTTCTGGTTTAGTTAGATATATAGATTCTCTACTTTCATCTTCTATATTATTTAGATTTTTTTCCATCAAGAATTTTTTTACATATTCTGATACTGTAATTCCTGTATCAATTAATTCTACATCATATTCTAGTTCTTCTTTTATAATCCTGTCATAGATAGGAAAATGTGTGCAACCTAATATTATTTTGTTTATTCTGTTTTTCTTAAATGGTTCCATATACTCTTTTATTGCTTTTCTGCCTTCTTTACTTTCTGCTTTTCCTTCTTCTGCAATAGTTGCTAGCATAGGACATGCTTTATTTATTACTTTAATATCTTCTATATTTTCTTTAAGTTTTTTCTCCCAAGCACCGCTTCTAATTGTTCCTTCTGTTGCAATAACACCAATTTCTTTTATATTTTGTTCTTTTACATATTGAATAGTAGGCTCTATGATTCCAATGATTGGTATATCAAATTTTTCTTGTAGTACATCAATAGCTTGACTGGTTGCAGTTCCACATGCAATGATTATCATTTTCACATTTTTATCTATCAATTTTTTTGCATTTTCCATTGCAAAATCTACTATTTGCTCTCTACTTCTATTCCCATATGGAAAATTTTTTGTATCACCTAAATAGATAATATTTTCATTTGGAAGTTCTTTTCGTATTTGCTTAAATACGGTTAAGCCTCCTACTCCTGAATCAAAAATTCCTATTGGTCTATTATCCATCTTTATAATTCCTCCTTAACATCCATCCTTTAAATTGTAACAGCTTTTTATTCAAGTTTCAATATAAATTTTATATATATTATGTCATTTTTTATATTATTTTCATATGATATATTAATAAGGCGAAAGCCGAAAGAAAGGATGTTTTAATATGGAAATAAATGAAAAGAAACCTGAGCCAATGTGCCCTATCGTTGATATAGATGGTTTTATTGCAGACGGTAAACAATTTGACTTAGATATAACTCTTGCAAATGACCATAGAGATGTTATTTATGGAGTTGTAAAAGATTGTTTTAAAGAGCCTGTAAAAGATGCAGTTGTTAAATTAGTAGAAGTTGAATATAAATATGGTAAAAAAGAATTAAAACCTGTATCTCATACTTTTACAGATAAAGAAGGAGAATTTGTATTCGGTCCTCTTTGTCCAGGTAAAAAATATGAAGTTCAAATATGGGCTAATGCTGTAAAACACATTAAAATTTGTGCAAAATGTCATCATGAAGGAAAATGCTTAAAAGGCATTGAATTAGATTGTGACCACAAAGATTATGATTTTGATAAAGATGATTGTAGACCAAAGCATGATGATTGTGAAAAATGTGATTAATTAATTTATCATAATAAAAGAGGGAATATAGTATCCCTCTTTTGTTATTTTAATTCATCATTTATTTTTCTTGCAATCTCAGGAGCTAGACCAATATAATCTTTAGGTGTTAAATTTAATAATCTTTCTTTGTCCTCTGTTGCAATATCTAATTTAGAAATAAAATCTTTCATCTCCTCATTGGTTACTTTTTTTCCTCTTGTTAACTCTTTTAAAATTTCATAAGCATCTTGATAACCATTTTTTCTTAAAATGGTTTGTATGGCTTCTGATAAAACTTCTGGATTATTATGTAATTCTTTCTCTAAAACTTCTATATTTACTTTTAATTTATTGATTCCTATCATAGATTGTTTAATAGCTATTAACATATATGCCACAGCTAATCCTATATTTCTAAGCATTGAGGAATCACTTAAATCTCTTTGCATTCTTGAAATTTCTAAATTATCAATAAAACTTGTTAATATTCCATTTGCCATTCTAATATTTGCCATAGAATTTTCAAAATTGATGGGGTTTATTTTATGTGGCATAACAGAAGAACCCACTTCTCCTTTTACATTATTTTGTAAAAAGTAATTTCTACTGATATACATCCACATATCATTATTAAAGTCTAGTAATATATTATTAAATAGTTTCATTTCTGAAAATATCATACATATGTTATCATGTGTTTCAATTTGTGTTGTATATAAATTATAATCTAAATCAAAACTTTCAACAAATTCTTTACTGATTTTTATCCAATTTATATCAGGATAAGCAATCACATGGGTATTAAAATTGCCTACTGTTCCATTAAATTTAGCAATAATTTTTTCTTTCTCAATTTTTCGTACAAGTTTATTTAATCTAAATGCAAATAATGCTAATTCTTTTCCAACAGTTGTTGGCGTAGCACTTTGTCCATGTGTGTGTGAAAGCATTGGTGTATCAATATATTCATTTGCTTTTTCTTGAATATTGCTTATTAACTTGTCTGCATTGATTATAAAATTTTTATTCACTAAATTTTTTATCATAATCCCATATGCAATATTGTTAATGTCTTCTGAGGTACAGGCAAAATGTATCCAATGATTATATTTTTCTAACCCTTTTTCTTGAAATTTCTCTCTTAAAAAATATTCTACAGCTTTCACATCATGTTTTGTTTTTTCTTCTATTTCTTTTACTCTTATGGCTTGTTCTGCATCAATTTCTTTTATAATTTGTTCTAATTTTTCAATGTCTTTTTTATCATGTTGAATTTTTAATTTTTCTCCATATTCAAATAACTTCTCTAGCCATTTGACTTCTACAATAATTCTATATTTGATTAAATTATATTCATTAAAATATTCCTTTACTTCTTGTGTTAGATTTTCATATCTCCCTTCAACAGGTGAAATACTATATAGACTATCTATTATCATATTCTTTTTCTCCTCTTATTTATTGCAAACAATCATACATTCTCTTCCTGCTCCAACGCCTATAAATGCAATTGGTACTTTCACAATTTCTTCAATTCTATTTAAATATTTTTTTGCTTTTTCAGGTAGATCTTCTCTTTTTCTTATGTTGCTAATATCGCCAAAATTTCCTTCAAATTCTTCGTAAACTGGTTCACAATCTTTTAGATAATCTTCATCTGTAGAAAATTTATTATTGATTTCTCCATTCTTTTTATATCCTACACATAATTTAATTTTATCTAATTTTCCTACTGTGTCTAAATGGTTGATGGCGATACCGGTTATTCCATTCACCATAACCGCATATCTTAATGCTACTAAGTCTAGCCATCCACATCTACGAGGTCTTTTGGTCGTTGTTCCATATTCATGTCCTAATTCTCTTATTAAATCTCCTACTTCTGTTTTATCTTCTGTTAAATATGGTCCTTCACCTACTCTTGATGAATATGCCTTGATAACTCCATAAACTTCTCCAATATATCTTGCTCCAATTCCAGATCCTGTACATATTCCTCCTATACTTGGATTAGAAGATGTAACAAATGGATAACTACCAAAGTCAATATCTAATAGTGTTGCTTGTGCTCCTTCGCATAATATTTTTTCATTTTTTTCGATTGCTTCATGTAATAAGGTTACTGTATCTGTAACATATGGTTTTAAGTATTCTGCATATTTTGTATATTGTACAATAATCTCATCAATATCTACTGTTTGATGATGATATAGGTTAAATACATTATTTCTTTCTTCTACATTTTTTCTTAATTGCTTTTCAAATCTTTTGTTTACTAAATCTCCCATTCGAATGCCACATCTCTCGTATTTATCACAATAAGATGGACCAATTCCTCTACATGTTGTTCCTATTTTTCCTTCTTTTCTTAATTCTTCTTGCAATCTATCCATTTCTATATGATAGGGAAATATAACATGTGCTCTGTCACTTATGTATAAATTATCTACAGAGTATCCATTTTCTTTTACCATTTCTATTTCTTCTATTAATACTTTTGGATCGATAACAACTCCGTTTCCAATAACTGCTTTTGTGTCTTTATTTAAAACTCCTGATGGTATTAAATGAAATGCAAATTTCTTTCCATCAACTTCTATTGTATGTCCTGCATTATTCCCTCCTGTACATCTTACTGTAATATCTGCTTTTTGAGATAAATAATCAATAATTTTTCCTTTCCCCTCATCTCCATAAAAACAACCTAAAACCACATCTACTTTCATACAATTCCTCCTTATTTTTACTTTTTACAATTGTATTATAATATGTAGATGTGGTTTTGTCTATCATTTTTTAATGAATTTTATATTAAATTATTTAAGTATTCTATCATAAATAATGGTATATTTAAAATTTTTCCGTCTTGCGATAAATTGTTCATTGAAAATCTTATTGAAATTTTATTATCATTTATCTTGTTATAATTTGTTAAACTTGAATTGTTTGTCGTTTTATTTGATTTTGCTTCTATTGGAATAATTTCATTTTTATATTGTATTAGAAAATCTATTTTATGCCTATTAAACACAAAGTAATTAGGCACATTTTCAAATAAAGCAATTAAAGTATTTAATACATAGTTTTCAGTAAAACTTCCTTTAAATTCTTCAAATAGTTTATTTCCTTGGGCAATAATTTTACTATCTAAATTTGCCATTCTTCTTAGTAGTCCTACATCATTCATATAGATTTTAAAACTAGATAAATCATTATATGCTTTTAATGGAAAATCAGCTTTAGTAACATTATATATTTTATATATTAGATTGGCATCATTTAGCCAATTTAATGCAGATTCATATTCTCTTGCCCTTGCTCCATTTTTTATGGTTTGATACAAAAACTTTTTGTTTTCTCTAGCAAGTTGAGATGGTATACTGTTCCAAATTAGTGATATTTTGTTGGCTTCACTATTTTCTGTATGTTTAGAAAAATCGCTTTCATAAGCTAATAAAATATTGTTCTGAATTTCATTAACTTTTTCAACATCTTTTTCGTTTACCCAAGAATATACTGCTTCTGGCATACCTCCTATTATAAAATATGCTTTTAATTTTTCTTCTAATTGTTTGAAAAAAATCTCTGGAATTTTTTCTACTGTCTGAATGGATTTCATATAACTTACTAAATTCTCGCAATTATCTGCTAATAAGAATTCACTAAATGTCATTGGATACATATTTATAAACTCGACTTTACCTACTGGAAAGGAAGTGTGTGATAATCGTATTCCTAATAAACTTCCCGCACAGGCAATATGATATTCATTTGCTTCTTCTTGGAAATATTTTAAACTATTTAACGCATTAGGACATTCCTGAATTTCGTCAAATATAATTAATGTTTTTTCTGGAATGATTGCTTTTCCATAAATAAATGCTAATTGCTCTAGTATCCTTTTAGGATTTTTCGTGTTTTCAAATAATCTATATAAATCTTCATCATGATCGAAATTAAAATAAGCAACACCCTCATAATTTTCTCTTCCAAATTGTTTTAATATATATGTTTTTCCAATTTGCCTAGCGCCTTTTAATATTAATGGCTTTCTAGTTTTGCTTTCTTTCCATTGCAAAAGTTTTTGCATTATATATCTTTCCATCCTATCATCTCCATTTTATTATATGTATTTATAATTATATTATACCATATAATCACACTTTTGCAAAGTTTTTTACTATTAAAATCACATTTTTGCAATATATTTTGATAATTCTATCACACTTTTGCAATATTCTTTAACTTTTCAATAAATCTTTTATATTTTTGTGCAACTGTTTTTTATTTATAAAAAATGTATTTAATCCGACAATTGTAGTAATAATAACAGAACTTACTATTATAAATATTGCATTCACTTTTTGCGGAATTTTCATCAAATAATATAATTGTTCTCTTATCTGCTTCATCGTAATTCCTGCATTTGGTTTTTGAATAATATAATCGATTACAGCATTTGCAAAAATCCTTAATAATCCAAATAAAAGAATTCCCGTAATGATACTTACTAGACAGACAATGATATTTTCAATGATGGTTATTTTTTGAATATCTTTATTAGTATATCCTTCCACTCTTAAAATTCCCATCTCTGTACTTGATAGATACGTTTTATTCATATTTGTTATTATTAGTAACACAGCAAAAATAAGTATAATACCAATCATAAGATAAATAGATATAGAGTTAATTAATTTTTGCGTGTCTAAATTGATATCTGCAATTTTTAATATGTTCTGTTCTACTACATTCGTAGAATTTTCATTTGCTCCTGCCTCTAGTTCAATTTTTGTTTTTTCTATATTTTCATCTGAGTAAATTTCATCATATACACTTTGAACATTTTCTAATTTATCAACTACTACTTTAAAAAACTTATCTGAGAATTCATATTCTATTTCTTGATTAATTTCTTTAATAATAGATTTGGGAGCATAAAAATTCGCCTTATCATTATATAGTTCACTATCAAAAACGCCAATTACTGTAAATGTTTTTTCAACAGTTGCTTTACTATCAGATTCTTCGAACTCTATTTTTAATTGTTCTCCTAATAATGCTGTTCCATCTATATATTGATTTTCTAAGTCTTTTTGTTCTACAATAACACTATCAAATTCAAAACCAACATTATTGCCATCTAAGATTTTATCTGGCACGATTACTACATATTTATCCTCTTTATTTATTTGTCTTCCCATTATGACCTCTGGATAAGTCTTTTCATTTATTGGTGCAAGTGATATTTGCCCACTATATGTTTCTGACTTTAATTGTTCACAATATGCTTCTGCATATACATGTCTTTCGTCCATTTCTACAACCATATCTATATGTTCTAGTTGTTGTAATTTTTCTTTTGTTTCTTCATATTTTGAGGGTAAACAATTAATATAATCAATTGTTCTTAAACTTAGATTATTTTCTATGCTTTTTACATATTGTTGCATAGAATAATATACCATATTCACAATTAGCAACAAAACAACTATTAATATAATAGGAATGGCAATTGTTAAATTTCTTTTTCGATTATATCTTACTCTTTGTAAGGATATTTTTAATATTTTACGAAATTTCATTTATTTCTATATTTCCTTCTTTAATTTTTAATACAACATCTGCATATTGTTCAATTTTACTACTATGAGAAACGACAATGACACATTTATTATTCTGACTTAATATTTTTAACATTTCAAAAATTTTAGTTTCATTTTCTTTATCCAAATTTCCTGTTGGTTCATCTGCAAGAATGATATCTGGCTTGTTTGCTAATGCTCTTGCAATTGCTACTCTTTGTTGCTCTCCTCCAGATAATTCTCTTGGAAAATGTTTTTTTCTATGAGATAGTCCAACCGTTTCGATTAATTCATTGGTTCTATTTTTTATCATTTCTTTGTCATATTGATTATTAATATACATGGGTTGTTCTATATTTTCTTCTACAGTCATATTCGGATTTAAGTAAAATTCTTGGAAGATAAATCCTATTTTTCTCATGCGAATATTTGCTTTTTCATCTTCTTTTAAATTGGATATGTCTTTTCCTTCAATCAGTAATTTTCCACTTTTGAAATCGTCTAGTGTACCAATTATATTTAAAAAAGTCGTTTTTCCTGAACCAGATTCTCCCATGATGGCATATAATTTTCCTTTTTCAAATTTTAGATTTAAATTTTTTAGTATTTTTATTTTTTCTTTGTTTTTGATATATTCTTTTTCTCCATTTACAATTTCTATTTCACTCATAGTTTTCTCCTTCTACTTTTATATTCTATATTAAACTTCCTTGTCAAAATAAATATTGGTAACAATATCATCATTACTAGAATAATGATATTGTATATATTAAATACATTTATTGACGTTTTTAATAAATAATAGCTTCCAGCAAAAGTTAAAACTTGACTTACAAGATAACCTAAACAAGCCCCTAAAAATAGGATTGTCAATAATTGTATAAAAAGGATATTTTTTATTTTACGCTCTTTATATCCAAAGACATTCAATAATTTAGCATTTTCTTTTTCATTTTTTATTATATTATTACAACAAACAAATAAGACAAGTAAAGAAATTCCACATATTGTATATTTTATTATATTGGCTAGGTTATTTATTTTCTCATAGTTTTCAACAATCTCTGCACTCGTTCCCCAATTTACATATGACGAAATTCCTATACTATCTAGATAATTTTGCACGTCATCACAATTTTTCCAACTATCTACTAATATGTAATAAACTGTCCAATCACTAAGTCCTTCTATCGTATATATTTTTTCTACATTTCTTTCTATGCTCTCTACATGTTGCATATTTTGTATTTTTTGTTGCTGTTCTTCCGTTAGTTCCTTTCCATTTGATGTTCTTACCATTCTATCAATTTCTTCAATATTGATTTTTTTTGCATATGTTAGATATTCTTTCATTAGTTCACTCATATCTTCACTAAAAGCTGTGTCTTGATTTTTAGATGATTCAATGGCTTTTTCTAATTCTTTTTGCATTTTATCATCATAATAGTTATCAATGATTATGTTTAAATTTAATGAAAGATTTAAAATCAAAAATAGAAAAATAAATACAATAATATATATTTTATTACTTTTATTTCTAAATAAGCTTTTTATTTCATTTTTAAACATAATCATTTCCCCTTATTTCTTTTACAAATATTTATTTTGATTTTAACATTATATATTTCGTTTTTCAATATTTTTATAAATGTTCAAAAAAAAAGCGACATTTCTATCGCTTTTTACATAATCCCCATTTTTTTAGCCCATTGTTTTCCTTTTCTAGCCATCTTTTTTGTATTCATTGTATTTTCAGGCAACATCATCATAACACCTGTAGTGATTAATCCACCTACTATTAAACCTTTTACAAATTTCATTTTCATACTATCATCCCTTCTTAATATATTTTGTTAAATTTCAACTAATTTTATTATGTCTTTTTTTGTATTCTTTATACTCTTTAAATAAGGTATATATTTCATGAATAGCAATGATTGCCAAAAAAATGCCAAACAATTTTCTCAATTTTTGAACATCTGTATTTACAGAAATCATTGCTCCAATCACTGCACCTATCGCACCACAAATAGAAACAAAAATTGCTAGCTTAATGTCTATTGTTTTATTTTTATAATTGACAATAATAGCGGAAATCGCAGTAGGAATAAAATAAATCAAATTAGTCGCTTGTGCTATATGTTGTTCAAGCCCTGTAAACATAGTTAATAAAAATATTAATATGGTTCCTCCACCCATTCCTATACCACTAAATATACCTGAAAAAACACCTATCATGATTTCTGTCATATTTTCTCCTTTTTAAGTAAGCATATTATAAGAAACGTATATCAAAAAACCTATAAATACAATTTTTAGAATATAGTCAGGAAATTTTTTTAAAATTTTTGCACCTAAATAACCTCCTATAATTCCTCCTATTGCACATAAAAGTCCAATTTTCCAATCAATAAAATTATTTTTATAATAAAATATGCTACTTACAATCACCATAACTAACATACAGCATAAAGATGTCGCTCTTGCTCTTTTAGGTTCTACTTTTAATATGTACACAAAAAATGGTACAAGTAACATTCCTCCGCCTGTTCCAAACAACCCACATATAAGTCCGGCAAGAACACCTATCATAACTTTTTTTAACATTTTATAGCTCCTAAAAAAATAGAAAAAGATAATTCTTTTCCTATTTTCTCCAATTTTTTATTTTATATTCTCATCTTTTATATAATATTTTGTTCCTAGCATTTTATCTGGCAAATATTGTTGTTCCACATAATGTCCTGGGAAATTATGTGGATATAAATATCCTTTACTATATCCTAATTCTTTCATTTTTTCTACTGGTGCATTTCTTATGTGCATTGGTATTTCTCCTGTATCTTTGTTTTCAACATCATTTAATGCTTTATCAATTCCTAAATAAGTTGCATTGGATTTTTTGCAATTTGCCACATATACTGCCGCTTCTGCTAAAATAATTCTGGCTTCTGGCATTCCCACCATATGAACTGCTTGCATAGCTGATGTGGCAATGACTAATGCTTGTGGATCTGCTAGCCCAACATCTTCTGATGCACAAATGGTAATTCTCCTTGCTAAAAACACTGGATCTTCTCCTCCATTTAATGCTCTTGCTAAATAAAATAATGTAGCATCTGGGTCAGAACCTCTCATAGATTTAATAAATGCACTGATATTATCATAATGCGTATCTCCATTTTTATCAAATAATGCTTTTCTGTTTTGAATACTGTTTTTAATGACCTCATCTGTAATATGTATATAACCATCTGATTCCATATTGGTTGTAAGTACAGCAACTTCAAGACCATTTAATGCTGTTCGTACATCTCCATTTGCAATATCTGCAATCTTTCTTAATGTAGAATCTTCTATTTTTATACTATATTCTCCTAATCCATCTTTTCTTTCTAACGCACTTTTTAATATTTTATAGATATCATTCTCTGTTAGTGGATTTAATTTTATGACCATTGACCTTGATATTAAAGCTTTATTTACTTCAAAGTATGGATTTTCTGTAGTTGCTCCAATTAGTATGATTGTTCCATTTTCAACATATGGTAATAAAGCATCTTGTTGTAATTTATTAAATCGATGTATCTCATCGATAAATAATATACTTTTACCTGCTGGATTCATCATATAATTTTGCGTTTCTTCTACAACTCTTTTGATATCAGATACACCTGATGTAACTGCATTAATTTTATAAAATTTATATTTTGTTGTTTCACTAATCACTTTTGCAAGGGATGTTTTTCCACATCCCGGTGGTCCAAATAAGATTATACTAGATAATCTATCTGCTTTTATGGTTCTATATAAGATTTTTCCTTCTCCTAGTACATGTTCTTGGCCAACATATTCTTCTAATGTTTTTGGTCTCATTCTATAAGCTAATGGTTCTGTTTGATTCATACTTTTCTCCTTGCTTCTTTTTTTATGATTATAAAACCAACTTTATAAAATGTCAATAGATTTTTACGAACATTTTTTTGCTAAGTGCTTGACTTTTTTTATTTTTATATTTATAATACCAAAAGTGAAAGGATGATATACATGTTTACTTATATAAAAGGTTCATTAGAAATGAAATTTAAAAATTATTTAGTAATTGATGTAGGAGGTCTTGGCTATAAAATTTTTATGTCCGAAAATGCAATTAATTCTATTGGAGAAATTGGAGATATCGTAAAAGTTTATACGTATTACAGGGTTAGAGAAGATGATATCAGTATATTCGGTTTTCAAACACAAGAGGAACTTAAAATGTTTGAATTACTATTATCTGTTAGTGGCGTTGGTGCTAAAAGTGCATTAGTTATGTTATCGAATTTGGAACCATCTGAATTTGCACTTGCCATTATTTCTAACAATGTAAGGCTTCTTACACAAGTTCCTGGAATTGGTACAAAATCTGCTCAAAGAATTATATTAGAATTAAAAGATAAAATCAAAGCAGAACAAGATGAAGAAAAGATGGATTCTATAAAAGAAAAATCTGATAAAATGAATAATAATGTTCAAGAAGCCATTTCTGCACTTATGGTTCTTGGATATACAAGAAAAGATATTGAAAAAGCATTTGAACATCTTGATGTAGAAAATTTATCATTGGAAGATTTAATAAAAAAAGGACTTGTATTATTAACATCAAAATAAGACTTCTTTTGAAGTCTTATTTTTGTATTATATTAGGATTATTTTTCAATTTCTGTAGTTCTTTCTGTAGATTGGCTCTGTTGTAAATCTCTTGTTTCTATTCTATAGGATGTTAATTTTGTCAAGCCATCTTTGCCTGACATTTCTCTTAACAAGTTTAATGTTGCAACTTCTCCTAATTTATCTTTATAATCCATTAACTTACTTTCTAAGCCACTTCTATCAATATCACCATTACTTATTTGTGAACTATACTCTCTTAATGTTAAAATATCTCCCATATACTCATCAATTTCATTCGATTTTAAGCTAATTCCTACTCCCGATATCATTTCCGGATCCTTTACCGCAGTTCCAGTTATTTCTGTTCCATGGGCAGATGGTGCTACTAATGTGAATTCGCTTGTTTTCATTCCTGTCACATTTGATACTTTTTCTTTTAATAAATCAAGATATAAATCTGACATTTCTGAATAATATCCAGCTAATTCTGGATTAGAAACATCCTCAAACCCATTTTCATTTGCTTGTTCTAATTCTTCATTTAAGTTCATTACATGTTCATACAATTCTGGTGAAATTTGTAAATCCTGCGCTGTTATATTATATTTTTCCATTTCTTCTATATTAGAAACATATTTTTCTTCTTGTGCTTCTAAAAAATTTTTTACTGCTGTTCCAATTCCTATCCCGCCAACAACTAAGCCTCCTGCTAATGCTAATGCAATCATTCTTTGTTTCATGGCTTGTTTTACTCTATATTCTTTACTTTTTCTAACAGATTTTCTACCTGTTATCGTTCTTTTTTGTATATTTTTATGAGTATTGTGCTCATAATTTCTTCTATGCGTATCTTCATAAGGAGTATATCTTATACTTTTTTGAAATTCATTCATAATCATTCATCCTTTCCTATTTCTTTTGAAATATTTCATACACTATTATTATACCATATTTAACGTTTTTTGGCAAATTATGCAGAAGAAAATTATTTTACATCTCTTAAAATCCAAAAATAATAGATGTGTAAAAACACATCTATTTCTATTTATAAACTCTACTTAATAATGTACCTACAAAATGCACAATGGATGTTGACTTGTTATTTGCCACTTCTTTTCCTAATGCCTTTCCTCCAACTGTTACAGCTGCAACCAATGCACTTATAATAAATTGTAAGTCTGTACCTGTTTTTTCTGTTAATTTAGCAGCAATCAATGCACTTATTGCACCACTTAATACGCCACAAACGTCACCAATTACATCGGCACAAATATTGGCAACTTTTGCTGCATTTTTTATCAACTTAATCGAAGTTTTTGCTCCATCCACTTTTTTAGTTGCTTTGGCATGAAATTCACTTTCTTCTGCAACCGTAACGGCAACACCTATAATATCAAAAAATATACCCACTCCTATAACAGCAATCAAAATGATAATGGATGCTATTAAATTTAAATTGGTAACACCATTTGTGGATATATATGAAAACACAATGGATAATATAAATGTTGTTATAAAAACCTGTATAAACCATTTCCATTTCGAGTGTTCTTTTTCTTTATTTTTTGAGTTTTTACTCATTTTTAAATATCTACTCCTTCTTATTTTATAAAAAAACAAGATGGTAAAATCTAAGTAAATTTTACGGTTTAGGTCCAGTTGAATTTCTCTATTCTTTACTATACATTACTGCATAGCTGTTTCCATTTAAAAGAACATCTACATATTTCATTAGACACTGGATCACCACTTAAATCCGTACCTTAATCCTTAGATTTCTATGCTCTTTAAAGCAAACATTCTAGAAGTTTTCCTTAACATACTTTCATTATTGTTAGTCTTTTTTGCAAATGTAATTTCATAGTCTAATAATCCCAATACATTCACTCAAGACAGGCTACGCTATGTATTTTGTGTCTTGGCACGCAACATAGGTTTATACTTAAAAGATATTTTAAGCCTCAACGAAATCAGGGGATATTGTATATGCCATTATACTGTACCCTAACCTCTTTACTCCCTACTTACACACAAACCTGGCATTTCGCGCATAAACAAGAAACTTCATCGGTATGCCCTTTAGTGGATTTTTAGCCCCACCCTCGCAATAATTCGTACGACTAGAATAATGCACCATCGGTATATATTATACTATTTTTGTATAAATATTCCAAATTTTATTATAGCTCATTTAGGTTATTTTGCATTTTAGCGTATTTTAAAATTTCAGTTTTTCTCTTTAAATCTCCTATTTTCTCTTTTATACTGTTTTTTTCTCCTAAATGTTTCTTTATTTCATTATATATTTCTTCATGTATATCTTCTATTGTTCTTATCTCATTATTTTTTACACAATGTATTTCATACCAATGATACTCTTTTGCCACATCACATGCTGCATGGTATGCATCTATTAAATGATTTTTATCACTTTCATGAATATCTTTCTTACTATCGTGAGAAAATTTATTTTCTCTATTTTTCATTAATTCTATAGATTTTTCTACAGGCATATTTAAGAAAAATACCTCTGTTGGAACTGGTAAGCCATATAAGTTAAATTCAAAATCCCATAACCAATCTAAAAATTTTTTTCTTTCTTCTTTATCATATATTTTCCCAGCTTGATGTACCATATTAGCAGTTGTATACCTATCAGCCAATATGATTCCTCCATTATCATAATACTCCTTGTATCCTGTTTGAAAAGTTGCATATCTATCAGCTGCATAAAATGTTGAAGCTATATAAGGACTAACTTCTTTTGCATTTTTTCCAAATTCTCCTGATAAATACATTTTTACAAGTGACGAACTTGGACTATCATAATTAGGAAAACTTACTGTTTTATATTCTATTCCATCTTTTGTTAATCTTTCTTGTAACTTTGTAAATTGTGTTTGCTTGCCACTTCCATCTGTTCCATCTATTACAAATAATTTTCCCATTTTAATTTCATCCCTTCCTTAAGGTACCAATCTAGTTGGAAAATTGCCATTATTTTTCAACCAAATTCTCCCTTTTTTGATATTATATATTTAATATTTTTATTTGTAAATAGATTTACTCATAAAAAAAGAGAACTAGATAACTGGTTTTAAAAGCAATCTATCTAGTTCAATAAATGGATTATAAAACATATAAATATATGATTTATGGTGTTATTTTAGCAAAAAGATTTAGATAAGTCAATAAGTTTCGACATTTTTTTTAAAATTTATTTTTCTTAAATATTCCTTTTATTAAATTGAAAAATCTTTTTATAAATCCTGGTTCTTTATAAACTATCATGTCTTGATAATTCTCATGATTCGTTTCTTTTTTTCTTTTTTCAAATACCTTATTGATATCATATTGTTCTTGCATTTCTTGTTCTATTCTTTTCAATTCTTCTGCATCTCTTAATTGTAATTTTTCTCTTTCCTCTGGTGTGCATAAAAAGTCTCTATATATCAATCCTAAAATAACAATTGTTTCATTCTTTAATGTTTGTTCTTCTAGTGGCTCTTGAATTTTTACTTTATAGTCTTTTGCTTTATTTTCAGAAATCACTTGCCTAAATCTCAAAGGTATTTTACTCGATAAGTCTACTGGCATTAATTTAATGATTTCATCAACTTCAACAAAAGCTTCTTCATACTCCCTTCTCACTTTTTCCTCCTATGTTTCTAATAACATTTCTTGTGTTGTATTTCCGTTTTTATTACTTTCCGTTTCTTTCCTTTCGCCTTCTCTTTCCTTAGCCTGTTGTAATATTTCTCCTGTAATATGGTTTCTTTCTTGCAAGTCACTCTCTCTATATGTACTTTTTAGAAACTTATCCCAATTTGTTTTTTGTGTCTTTTGTTGTTCTACAGATAATTCTGCAAACATTTCTCTTTTATAATGTACTGCCATTTCTACTAAGCCACTTTGATTTAATGCTTCTAATTGAGTCATATAGGTATTGGCTTGTTTTTGGCAATTTAAAGCTCTTTTTAATCTTCCTTCTGATAAGGCTTGCTTTCCTGCATCTATTGCACCATAATATGCCTTTAGAATTTTTTCTGATGGTTCTGAGTTCTCTTTTTGTCCATCATTTTCTTTAGGCTTACTAACATCATTGAATCTATCTTCAATATCTGCCATTAATTCTGCTTTTAATTTTGTTAATCCATTTTCTTCTGCAACTTTATCTATTTGTGCATAAAGACTATTATAAGTTTCTTTATCTTCATCAGATATTTTGGCAAAATTTGGATAGTACTTCATTCTTATTGCTTTGATTGTATTCGCTATTTGTTTCACTTTTTGGCATGCTGCTTGAAATGCAATAGTTTCATCCACATTTTCGTGTTCCATATAGTATTCTCCTTTGTTTATCATATACAGTTTCATTATAACAAACCTAATATTTTTTGTAAATGATTTTCTACAAACTTTTTTTGACAATTTTTTGGAAATTTTCATTTTTATTTGACTTATGATTTTTATATTGTTATCATTATCTTAGTATTTTATAAGGAGGTCGTTTATGAAGAACCGTTTTGTTTCAGTAGCAACTAATTCTAATAATCCTAATTGGGAAAATATTATATCTAGGCAATCACCTTTATATAAAAGAGAAAATGATATTCGTTCTGAATTTGCTAGAGATTTTAATAGAATTATTCATACTGATGCTTATAAAAGATTAAAACATAAAACACAAGTCTTTTATTCGCCAGAAAATGATCATATATGTACTAGGATTGAACATGTCAATCATGTTGAATCTATTAGTTATACCATTTCCCACTATTTAGGTTTAAATGAGGAACTTACACGAGCAATTGCCATAGCTCATGACTTAGGACATGCTCCTTTTGGTCATAAAGGTGAAAAAGTATTAAATGAAATTTGTAAAAGGGATTTACACACAACATTTTGGCATGAAAAAAATGGATTATATTTTGTAGATAATATTGAACTTTTAGAAGATTATGATGGATATAAACAAAATTTGGATTTAACATATGGTGTTAGAGATGGAATTATCTCACATTGTGGAGAAATTGATGAAAATTCTATTTTCCCTAGAAAAGAATCTATTGATTTATATGATTATAACTATCCCAATCAATATGCTCCTTATACTTGGGAGGCCTGTGTTGTAAAAATTGCTGATAAAATTTCTTATATTGGTAGAGATATTGAAGATGCAGTTACTCTTGGAATATTAGATAAACATTTAGATGAATTGTATTCTTTGGTTGGACATTCTAATGGAATTATCAATAATACAGTTATCATTTATAATTTAATATATGATTTATGTACAAATTCTTCACCAGAAAAAGGTCTTTGCCTATCTGAAAATTCTTTAACTCTTATGAATAAAATTAAAGAATTTAATTATAAATACATTTACCTTTCAGAAATTTTGAAACCATCTGATCACTATTTTAGTATTGTTATAAATCAAATATATGATATTTTAAAAAGTATGTATGATGGTAATCATACTTTTGAAAGCCTAAACAGATATGCAAAATTCTATCCTAATTTGGTAAATTCCTTTAAGGATTGGATACATAAATATTTTATGAATGTAGAAAGAGAAAATGCTAAAAATAAAGTGTTATTTGATATGTCTATTCCTGAAGATTATTATTCTGCAATTATTTATTATATCTCTGGTATGACAGATAAGTTTGCCATTGATTTATATAATGAAATAATAGGCTTTTAAGCCTATTATTTCGTTATATCTTTTTCACCTCCAAATCATGTATTCCCGGTTCATAAATATTTCTTCCCATATAATCAAATCTACTACCATGACAAGGACAATCCCATGTTTTATCTAAATTATTCCAAGATAATAAACACCCTAGGTGTGAACAATTCGGTTTAACCGCATATATCTTTCCTTCTGGATCTTTATAAATTCCAACATTATCACCATCAATTTGAATAATTGCACCATTATCATTTTCTATTTTTTCAATACTTTCCGGTTTTATTTTCATTTTATTTAATGCAATCGAATTGACAGTTTCTTTTAACATATCTTTTACTTCCCATCTATTTTTGGTAGTGTCAACTAAATGTATATTTTATTTAGTTACACCCCTGTATTTTTAAGGGTTTCATCACTTTTTTTCAACAAAAAAATGATACCCCCCTCTTTTATGGTATAATTGTTACAACGAATAACC
>CALXUT010000028.1 GCA_944391755.1 uncultured Clostridia bacterium | reverse complement strand
ACCAGGCCGTAAAACATGGTGGTCGCTATAGGGCTCGAACCTATGACCCTCTGCTTGTAAGGCAGATGCTCTCCCAGCTGAGCTAAGCGACCATGTCTTTCGACAAGGATTAGTATACTATGTTTTTTTAAGATTGTCAATAGTTTTTTTCAATTTTTTTACTTTTTTACTAAATTTCTTCTATACTTTCTAATTTTATGGAATTTGATATATAATGATTATCCGTTATTTCCTTTTTGGATAGATCTGTAGATAAATATTTTTTTAAGTCATCTGGAAATACAGTTACTACATTTTTATTTAATTGTTCTTGTATTTGCACTGCTGCTAAAAAATTTGCACCACTAGAAATTCCAACACCTAATCCTAATTCTTTTGCCAATTTTTTACTCATATTGATTGCATCATTATCGTTGATTAAAATAATATCGTCTAAAAAATTTGTATCTACTATATCTGGAATAAATTCATCACCTATTCCTTCTATCTTATGACTTCCAACTTTGTTTCCTTTTATTAATGTCATATTCTCTGGTTCTAATCCATAAATTAAACTGTTTGGATTCTCTTCTCTTATTTTCTTTCCTATTCCCATTAATGTGCCACCTGTTCCAATTCCAGATACAAATGCATCTACATTTATTTTTTCTACAATTTCTTTTCCTGTTCCTAAGTAATGTGCCATTATGTTATCCACATTTGAAAACTGTTTTGTGGAAAATGCTCCTTTTTCCACTTCTTTTTGTACAAGTTCTATACACTTTTTAAACCCACCTTCTTCTTTTGATATTAGCGTAACTTCCGCTCCATATAATTCTATAATCTTTCTTCTTTCTTCACTTACAAAATCAGGCATATATATATGAACATCAAATCCATAATATGCACCTAATGCTGCTAATGATATTCCCGTATTTCCACTAGTTGCTTCTACTAAAGTCATCCCTTTTTTTAAGTTTCCGTTTTCTAAATTTTTCTTGATAATATAATTGATGACTCTATCTTTTATACTTCCCGTATAATTATAAAACTCTAATTTTGCATAAATAAAATTATCTTTATTTTTATATTGATAGTTAATTTTTACTAGAGGTGTATTCCCTATCAGTTTTTCCATTACTTTTTCTCCTCTCTCGCTAATCTATTGTTGTACTAGTTTTTCCTGTGCCAACTACATTTTCTTGTAAAGATCTCCATGTATTACAGCCAATGATACCATCAATACTTAATCCTCTTGAAGCTTGATATCTTCTAACAGCATCTTCTGTTTGTGCACCAAATACACCATCAAGTCCTCCTGTTCTATATCCCAGTGTATTTAAATCATCTTGTGCTATACAAACATAATTTCCTCTTGAGCCTCTTCTTATTACAGGATACCCTCCTGTTGAACAAGCTGGTGTACCAAATCTTCTATCAAAGTGTACCCAAGTTGGTGATAATGATACAGGTTCTACATAAACCCATACACCTGAATTGACTGCACTATTTCTTAACACTGTTCTTTGCGCATTTGATAAATTTTGTCCTACATCAAATGCAGTTCCTGCATAATGTTGACTTTGATTTCCATGACCACCTTCATATGGTCTTTTAAAAGCAAAGCCTACATAGATTGGTGCTCCATATATATATCTTTGGCTATTCCAAGCTTGCATTGTTCTTTTGTCTGTCCATAATATATTGCTCTTACTAGACCCTTTAAATTCTCTTACTCTTAATGTTCTATTTGTATTGTATGGCATTGCATCACTTTCATTTCGATAAAATGTTTCCATTCTGTTTGTATCTTGATTATATACCAATATTTTAGCCATAAAAAATCTCCTTTCATCATCTTTTTTATATATTATGATTTTAGGAGATTTTTTGTTATATTCTATTATTTCTTTTCAGCACTTCTTACAATAATTCTCTGTTCACCATCATCTGTACAAGTAATTAAAGTTACTTCTTTCCTTCCATTTGTGTATTGTGTTGTATCACTTCTGTCATTCTCATTTACTGTATGAATGTCATAAATTTCATATTGAATGGTTCTTTTACTTAAATCCGTTATTTCTATAATATCTCCAACAGAAAGCGTATCCACTTTACTAAAAAATCTGCTGTTTCTATAATTATGTCCTGCTATACATAAGTTTCCTACTTCATTTGGATTTCCACCATGAAATTTACATACTGAAACTTTCAGTAACTCTACACTGGTATCTGATAAAATCGGATAATCTACACCTATTTTAGGAATAACAATTCTTCCAATATATTCATATTCTGTTCCATCTGGTGCCGTGTATTTAGATGTAACTGCTCCACCATATGATAATTTATTAGCATTTTGTTCACTTTCTTTTTCATACTCTTCCGCATTCAATGTAGCATCTTGTGTCAATTTTACAATTAATGCATTTTCGTCTTTACTAATTGTTGTATTGTCTTGCTCATCCATAAAGGCTAGTATATTTTTGGAAATACTCTCATCTTTATTTCTATCGTATTCGGCATATATGTAAACAGAACATAAGGATATGATTAAAAATATAGATAGTATAAACAAGAATTTATATAATTTCTTTTTTCTTTTTAATTCTGGTGTTACATATATTTTTTCAGTGACTAATATCTGATTCATATTTCCTCCTTTCACAAGATTTATTCTGTAATTTCATCAATTGTTATATAATCAATTATTCCATTAGAATCTTTATAAGTGATTCCTACTTTATATTTTTTTCCGTCTTCGATTTTTTCTAATACTTGGTTTGCTAAATCCACATTTTCTTTATCTTTTTCTATGATTAATTTTATTGTCTCTTTTGGTTCTTCTTCTGTATTTTGATTTGTATTATCTGATGTTGTTGTATTTTGATTATCAGACGTTTCTTGAACTGGAATAATTTCTATATTACCTAAATTTGATTTTACTACATCTAATAATATTCTTACATTTTCTGCAGATACTGTGTCTCCTGTATAAAATTCAAATTTAGCATTAAATCTATTGATTTCAATTTGAGACATTTCTGGTTGTTCCTCACCATTAGGATTTTCTGTTCCTTCACTTGGATTTTCTTCTGGATTTTCAGTTGTTTCACCATCTGAATTTTCTTCATTGGTTCCATTTCCGCTTAGATTAGAAACAATATTTTCAATTAATGTTTGTATTTGTAATTTTCCTACTAATTCATTTGCTTGGTTTTGAATAATTCCAGGTACTTGCGTCTGTACAATGTTCATAACATTAGCTAAATTCGCATCGTCTAAATCGCTTAACACAACATTATTGGTTTCATCTAATTCTACTTTTTCTTGTATTTGTGTCGTATCTATTGTATTTTCTAATGCAAATTCTATATTAATAATACCTTGTGTATACTTCAAATTTCCTGTTGTTGTTAATATTCCATTATTAGATGTCATATTTATATTAAATTCAACTGTATATGTTTCTTCTCCTTCTATGATATTACAAATGATATTATAACTTTCTTGAGAATCTCCAGATGCTTTTGTGATTTCCAAATTTTGTTGTTCTTGTTGCTCATTATTTAATACTTGTCTTTGTAATTTCATCTTATTTTGCCCATTTTCATTTATATTTTCTATAGTAATATTTTCTAATCCTGCCTCTATTACAGTTCTTTTTGTCATCTCATCTTGTTCGTATACAGTAATTTTTATTTCTGGAATTTCTTGATCTATTCCTAAATTTTCAAGCGTATTATCTATTCCTTGAATAAAACTTTCTCTATTTTGTTCTCCTACAATTCTTAATATAATTTCATCTGTTTTGACATTATTCAATATTTGCACAATTGTATTTTGTACCTGTTCTGATGTTAAAGCTGCTGTATATGCATTTGCTTTTATTGTATTTCCATTATAAGTTATCATTACATTATTTTGCTTAGTAAAACTTGCATTGTTAAGATTCTCGGAAATTATGTTTAAGTATTTGTCTATTAGGCTGTTGATTTCTTCTTTTGTGATGACCATTCCAACTAATGACTGATCATTATTGATGACTTCCATACATTTTTCAATGGTATCTATATCTATTCCAATTCTTGTAGCATCTTGTTCTAAATTTTCAGAATCTCTTACACTTAAGAATTGTCTTAAAGCAGTTGGAAATCTTATTCCATAAATATCTTCATCTCTTATTCCTTCAATTCCTATGTATTCTGTATCTTCAAATAAAATTTGAGCATTTCTATATCGATAATTATTTTCTTTTTGTGTCTTTATTTGGATATCTAAATCATTAATAGGATTTGATACTTCTCCTCCTTCTGAATATGCTGCACTTATTGTCGTGTCTGACTCATAAACATTTTGTTGTTTTACACCGTCTAGTGTTGTACTTATGCTAGAATTTAACAATGTATTTAGCATTTCTCTGTTTTGTACAATATATTTTGAAAATAATTCTTTACCACTTTTAAAGGTATCTGTTGCTAAAAATAAATATCCAAATACCGTACCAGCTACAGCTAATACTAAAATTATAATTATTACAACTATAAATATTTTTTTACTTCTACTTTTCATCCAAAATTCCTCCATAAAAAATACTTTATTTTTTATTTCTTTGTTTTACTACTTCATATACGACAATTCCTGTAGACACTGCTGCATTTAATGATTCAATTTTACCTTTCATTGGTATTTTTATAGCAAAATCACAATTTTTTCTTACCTTTTCGCTAATTCCTTTCCCTTCATTGCCTATTACCATTCCTAATGGTCCTGTTAAATCTTGATTATAATAATATTTGTCTGTATGGATATCTGTTGCACATATCCATAATCCTAATTGTTTTAGTTTTTCGATTGCATCTGATATATTGGTTACTCTTGCAATTTTCATGTATTGAACTGCCCCTGCCGATGTTTTATTTACAGTACTATTTACGGATGCGGCTCTTCTTTTTGGAATGATAATTCCATGTACACCTGCAGTTTCGGCAGTTCTTATGATTGACCCCAAATTATGTGGATCTTCTATCCCATCAAGAATTAATATAAAAGGATCTTCATTTCTTTCTTTTGCTGTTTCTAAAATATCCTCAATTTCTGCATATTCAAATGGTGGTACGATGGCAATGACTCCTTGATAGTTTTCTTCTTGTGCCATTTCATCCATTTGTTTTTTATCTTTTTCTACTATAATGATTTTTCTTTCTTTTGCTATTGCTAAAATTTTATTGATAGATCCATGTCTTTCTCCTCTTGTTACATATATTTTATTGATATCTTTTCCGCTCTCTAATAATTCTAAAACGGCATTTCTTCCTTCTATTTGGTCATCAATTTTTTTTGGATTATTTTTTATATTTTTCATTTACCCTCCTGTTTATTTTTCAAGTTCTTTGTACATTTCTTCTAAATTTCCTTTTAGTGGAATAACTTCCCATCCTAATAATTCATCTTGATATGGTTCATATATATCATTTTTAAAAATACTTTTTTATCATAAAAAAATGCCATTGCAATTTCTGCAAAACTATTTGGTCCAATATAATTTTTTGCATCGCCTTTGTCTTCATTTACGACTAGTATACAATCTGTATCTTCTTTTGCGATTTCTGAAAAATGCAATTTAGCATGTTCTTTTTTACTCATCGGTACTATAAACTCTCTAGGTATTACTACTTCATATCCTTTAGTTTCTATTTCTTTTCCTAAACGAATAATCATATCTTTGAATTTTCTACTTCCACATAATACAATTCTTTTCATTTCTTCTCCCTTGTATATTTCTAATCATCATCTAATTTTAATACTGATAAAAATGCTTCTTGTGGCATTTCTACACTTCCGATTTGTCGCATTCTTTTCTTTCCTCTTTTTTGTTTTTCAAGTAATTTTTTCTTTCTGGTAATATCTCCACCATAGCATTTTGCTAATACATCTTTTCTCATGGCTGAAATTGTTTCTCTTGCTATAATTGTCCCTCCTACAACTGCTTGTAATGGAATTGCAAATAATTGTCTAGGGATAACTTCTTTTAATTTTTCTACCATTTTTTTACCTCTTGTATAGGCATTATCTTTAAATACAATAAATGATAGTGCATCTACTGGTTCTCCATTTACATGGATATCTAATTTTACTAAATTTGATTGTCTATATTCTTTGAATTCATAATCAAATGAGGCATACCCTTTGGTTCTTGATTTTAAACTATCAAAAAAGTCATATATGATTTCATTCAATGGCATGTCATATACTAAAGTTACTCTATTTTCATCTAAATATTTCATGTCTATAAATATCCCTCTACGATTTTGACAAATATCCATTATATTTCCTACATATTCTTTTGGTGTGAATATATTGGCTGTAACAATTGGTTCTTCCATATAGGCAATTTTTTGTGGTGTTGGTAAATCTGCAGGATTATAAACATCTAACACTTCTCCTGTTGTTTTATGTACTTTATAGATAACAGATGGTGCTGTTGTTATCAACCCTAAATCAAATTCTCTATCTAGTCTTTCTTCTATAATTTCTAAATGTAGTAATCCTAAGAAGCCACATCGAAAACCAAATCCTAAAGCAGCTGATGTTTCTGGCTCATATTCTAATGCTGCATCATTTAATTTTAATTTTTCTAATGCTACTTTTAAATTTTCATATTCGCTACCATCTACTGGATATAATCCACAATATACCATTGGCGTTACTTTTTTATATCCTGGTAATGGTTCCTCTGCAGGATTTTCTTTTAAAGTTATCGTATCACCTACATGAATATCTGTTAAGCTTTTTATACTTGCTGCTATATATCCTACTTCTCCTGCTTGTATTTCTTTTGTTGGCATATAAGTTCCTGGTGCAAAATATCCCACTTCAACAACAGTAAATGTTTTTCCTGTTGCCATTAATTTTATTTCATCACCAACTTTTACTTTTCCATCTACTACTCTTACATAAGCAACTGCTCCTTTGTAATTATCATAATAAGAATCAAATATTAAGCATTTTGTTTTGGCATCTACATTTCCTTTTGGTGCTGGTAAATCAGTTACAATTCTTTCTAATACTTCTTCTACATTTAATCCAGATTTTGCTGATATAGATGGTGCATCCATTGCTGGTATTCCAATGATATCTTCTATTTCATGTTTCACTTCATCTGGTCTTGCATTTGGTAAATCAATTTTATTGATGACAGGTAATATCTCTAAATCATTTTCGATTGCTAAATAAACATTTGCTAATGTTTGTGCTTCTACTCCTTGACTTGCATCTACAACCAATATTGCTCCATCACATGCAGCTAAACTTCTTGATACTTCATAATTAAAGTCTACATGTCCTGGTGTATCTATTAAATTAAATGTGTATTCTTCTCCATCTTTAGCCTTATATTTCATTCGAACTGCTTGTGATTTTATGGTGATTCCTCTCTCTCTTTCGATATCCATATTATCTAGCACTTGTTCTTCCATTTCTCTTTGAGATAATACACCTGTTTTTTCTATAAGTCTATCTGCTAATGTTGATTTTCCATGATCTATATGTGCTATTATACTAAAGTTTCTAATTTTTTCTTGATTCATTTTTCCTCCTGTTATTTCTCATACTTCTTGGCTATTTTATTATACCATGTTTCTTTCATTTTTTCATCATTTTTTGAGAATTTTTTTAATATTTTATAGAAAGTAAATATATTCATATTTTGAAGACAAAGACCTATAGGAAGACCGGGGCATGCTTTTGTCAAAAAATATGAATATATTTACTTTTTACCACAATTTATGCAAAACAAAAAAAGACTGCAAATAATTTGCAGTCCACATAATAAACATTATTTTTGATAATTTTGTCTATATAATTTACTTGTATAACTTATTTTATTCATTTTAGCTAATCTACCTACAATGAAGCTCATTGGTATTTTATATTCTTCTGAAATTTTTTCTAAACTCTTTAAATCTAAATTACTTTTTAATATTAAATTCCATACTTCTTTATCAATCATCATATTTAATGCAAAATCATCCGCTCTTTTTTCTTTTTCTTGACTTCCATCAATAATGACTTTATTTTTCGCTTCATTATAATCTGATTTACAATGACCTAATTCATGAAATATCTCAAAAAATAATGAATCTTTTCCTGCATAATTATCCGTTATATATATAGCTGGATGACTTCCTTTTACTTTAAAACATCCTCTTATTTTTGTTCCTTGAATTGCCTTTTCACATGCAAAATAAATCCCATATAAGTTAAATATTTCCTTTAATTTGTCTATTTCTACTTTGTTTGAATAAGAATATTCTTTTAAATCTTTTATTAAAAATAATAAATTATGACTATAATAATCCTTCAATTTTTGTTCTTTAACAATATCATCACAATGAGCAATCCATAGTAGAATCTTATTAAAATTATTTCCGGTTTTTTTAAACAAAACTTGTTGTTCTAATTTAGGTATTACATCAAAATCTTTAATTTTCAAGAAATTCAATAAATCGATAGATACTTGTAATATATTCATTTCATCTTTAAAATTTACCCATTTATTTTTTTTCAATTCATTAATATAATATTCTTTCATAATTTTACTTTTTAGTTCTTCAATGGTTCCATATTTTTCTAATATTTTTTCTTTCATTTTTCTAGTATTCTCAATTTTTATAATAAATCCCGCATCTATTCCTGTTAATCTCTCTATATTTGCAGCCATTTCCGAAGTAATATTCGTTTTTCCGTTTATTAATTCATTCATATGTTTTTGCGTAATTCCCATTCTGATTGCAAATTCACTTTGTGATATATTATTAAATTCTAAATAATCTTTTAGATATCTTCCGAAATACACCATTTCTCACATCTCCTATCCATCACCATAGTGTTTATCATCAATTTGTCTTAATTCTAATTCTATTATTTCTTCTAATTTGTATGGATATTCTCCTACTGGTTTTATGTACATTCTTATTTTTGAATTTATGTCAGCAGTATAAATTTCTTTTAAATTTCCCTTTTTCTTTTCTATATTATATATTCTAGATAAAGGATTTAACATTAATTCTTTCATATTTTCACTTATAATCATCAAATTTTCTATATTCTCAATTGTTTCTTCTTCTTTTTTCATATGTTTATTTTTTATCTTCTTCTGTATATCTTTAATATAAGTAGATGTTTTGATGATTTTCAATTAATGTCTCATCTCCTTTGCTCAGCTCGGTTTTATTGTATTATAACATAATAGGTTATAATATGTCAATATGTCTTTTATAAAGATTTGAAAAAAAGACTGCAAATTATTTGCAGTCCTCTCTATATATCTTTTCTATTATTCAGCTACTTGTACTGGTAGATATTTAACGCCCCATGCTAATGCTTCTGCATGTGAATCCATATAAATATCTATTTTATTTCCAGTAACAGCTCCTCCTCTATCTTCAACCGTATATTCATGACCATTTATAATTAGTTTTGTTCCAAATGCAAATTGTGCTGATGCAGCTACTGTACGACCAGCTGTTGCTTTTGTACCAGATGCTGTATATCCTGTTGTTTTACCACAACATTTTGCACATGAACAATATGCTGTTACCTTAAATATTTTGGTTGTTCCTCCAGATACGGAAGAAGTGTCTCTAGAAACTGAACCTCTTGATGTTACATTTTGTTGTAGTTGTACTTGAACAATTTTGTCTACTGGTTCTTGTATAACTTGTTCAGAAAGTTTAATTCTTTCTATTTCTTCATCGTTTTGATATTTTATTTTATATGTTACTTCTTTTATTCCGTCAACACCTTGTTGGATAACTTTATTTTTTGTATCTGTTGCTCCTTGTGATGCATCTTTTGTTATTGTTTCAAATGGTATACTTTCTTGTTCTACTACTATTTTTTCAATAATTGGTGAATAACTTTTTAATATTTCATCTAGTGTTGTTTCTATTCCACTTTCTGATATTTTAGCTATTTGTACTTCTTGTTCAGATTTATTTGTTATCACAATTTTATTATTTTCGTTAATTGTTTCATCTAAATCTGGACTTACTCTTTCGTCTTCTTCTATAACGATATTATTATCTGCTAATATTTCTGCAACATTTGTTTTTGTTGTTACTACTGTCATTTCATATCCATTAGCCATTTTTATTTCAACGCTTCTAATATCTATTTCCGTAGCCATTACGCTAACTCCAAATACTAAAATAAATATTAAACTAACACCAATGATTTTCATAATAGAGATAGATGCACTATCTTTTTTATTCATAAAAATCATAAAACCTCCTTTAAACGACATTTTTATTATACTATTTATTTTATTTTTTGTCAAATTTTTGGTTTTTATAGTACCAATTTCCGTAAGCCTTGGTAGAACTTGGTATACTAATATTATATGTTGCTTGTACAAAAAAATTACTAAAATTTTTTTATATTTTTAATATTTTTTAACTTTTTATATAAAAATATTATTAGCATATTATAATAAAACTGTTGTAAAAATATAATAAATATGATATTATATAATATATTAAAAGGAGGTTATTATTATGTGGATTGCATTAATAATTATCGCTGTACTAGTTATTGCCGTTATTGCTATCTATAATGGTTTAGTAACAGCAAAATTAAAAGTTGACAACGCATGGAGTCAAATTGATGTACAATTACAAAGAAGATTTGATTTAATCCCTAATTTAGTTGAAACAGTAAAAGGGTATATGACACATGAATCAGAAACTTTTGAAAAAATTGCCAATTTAAGAACATCATGGGCTAACTCTACTGGAGTTGCTGAAAAAGCAAAATTAGACAATGAACTTTCAGAAACTTTAAAAACAATTATGGCTGTTTCTGAAAATTATCCAGACTTAAAGGCAAATACAAATTTTTCTGAATTATCTGAAGAATTAAGAAATACAGAAAATAAAATTTCTTATTCTAGACAATTCTATAATGACAGTGTTACCATGTTTAACACAAAATTAGAAGTTTTCCCTTCAAATATTATTGCAAAAATGTTTAATTTTAAATCAAGAGAACTATTTGAAGTAGAAAATGAAGAAGTTAAGAAAAATGTTAAAGTTGACTTTAATAAATAATCATTAATTGAAATGGGGATAGAATTTTTTCATAATTCTATCCTTTGCTTTTGAAAGGAGTTTTTATGTTTGAAGATATTAAGAAAAACAAAATGAAATCATTATTTATTGTATTTATGTTTCTTGTCATGATTTCTTTAATATTATACTATATATGTATGGCACTAGATTTAGGACCTATTTCCATTGTTATCGCTTTAGTTTTCTCAATTGCTACCACTTGGGGATCTTACTATTATAGTGACAAAATTGTTCTTAGTCTTAATAAAGCTAGACCTGCGACGAAAGAAGAAAATTTACAATTAGTTAATATTTTAGATGCATTAATGGTTTCTTCTGGTTTACCTTGTAAGCCAAAATTATATGTCGTTGATGATACACAACCTAATGCTTTTGCAACAGGTAGAAATCCTGAAAATGCTGTAATTTGTGTAACTACAGGATTACTAGAAAAACTAGAATATTATGAATTAGAAGGTGTTGTTGCTCATGAAATGGCACATATCAAAAATTATGATATAAGACTTTCAGCAGTTGTATCTGTTATGGTTGGATTTGTTGTTATGCTTGCAGATTTATTTACAAGAATCACTTTCTGGGGTGGAATGAGAGATAATGATAATGACAGTAGCAAAGGAAATGCCATTTTAATGCTTATCGGATTAGTTTTTTTAATCCTTGCACCAATATTTGGCAAATTAATGCAACTTGCTGTTTCTAGAAAAAGAGAATTTTTAGCAGATGCCACAGCTGTTGAATTTACTAGAAATCCAGATGGATTAATTTCTGCTTTGATAAAAATTTCTGGTGATCCTAATAAATTAAAAGTTGCTAATAATGCTACTGAAAACATGTATATTGTAAATCCATTTAGGGGTAAGAAAAAATCTTCTAGCTTATGGTCTACACACCCAAGTACAGAAGATAGAATCGAAGCTTTAAGAAATTTAAGATAAAAGAAGAGATAGATATATATGAAGTGAACCTTTTTAGGCTCACTTCATAAAATTTCTATCTCTTTTACTTTGCCTATTACTTTAATTTTATGGATAATAATTTAGAAATACCTTTTTCCTCCATTGTTACACCATAAACTGTATCTGCAACTTCCATTGTTCCTTTTCTATGTGTTATGATTAAAAATTGCGTTTCTTTCGCAAATTTTTTCAAATATTCTGCATATCTATAAACATTTACATCATCAAGAGCCGCTTCTATCTCGTCTAATACACAGAAAGGAGATGGATTAATCTTTAATATTGCAAACAATAGTGCAATGGCAGTAAATGCTTTTTCTCCTCCAGATAATAAGGTCATACTTTGCAATTTCTTTCCTGGTGGTTGTACAGTAATATCAATACCACATTCAAGGATGTTTTCTTTATCTGTTAAAGTTACTTCTGCCATACCTCCACCGAATAATTCTTTAAATACTTCTCCAAAATTCTTATTAATCATTTCAAATTTTTCTTTAAATTGTTGTTTCATAATTCCTATCATGTCTTGAATTATCTTTCTTAATTTTGACATGGTATCTTCTAAATCCAATCTTTGTTCACACATAAAGTCATAGCGTTGTTTTAAGTTTTTGTATTCTTCAATTGCATCTACATTTACACTACCTAATTCTTTTATATCTGTTCTTAAGTTATTGACTTTTCTTTGTGTTAAAGCCACATTTTCAGGTTTATGATATTCTTTTACATTATTAGGTGTCAATTCATATTCTTCCCACATTTTATTGATAATATCTGTAATATCTTCTTCTGTTTTTGTTTTCTTTACCTCTATTTTTGTAATTTGTGATTTTAAATCTTCAATTGTTTTAAATTCTACTGTTTGTTCTTCTTCTTTTTCAGTCAATTTTTCATTTTTTTGACTTCTTTCTTGTTTTAATTTTTCTATATTTTCTCCACTATGATTTACTTGTTCTTTAATTTGTGATATTTGTATTTTCGTATTTTCTATCTCTTGCTTTAATGTTTCATTTTCTTCTTTTGCTCTATCAATTTGCTCTGTTTTATTTGATTTGTTTTTCGTATTTTGTTCGATTTCTTTATTTATCATATCTGTCATTTCCTGAATAGAAACTTCACTCTCATTAAATGAGGATACAGATATTTTTAAGTTTGTAATATCTAAATTTAAGTCATCTATATATTCTTGGCTATCTTTATTGGCATTAGAAAATTCATTAATTTCCTTTTGAGCACTCTCATTTTGTTTTGTGAGTTCATCGATTTTTTCTTCATTTTTTTGCTTATTCAACTTTGTATCTGTTTTATTTTTTTCAACTTTTTCATTTTCTTCTTTTAATTGATGTATTCTTTTTTGTACTTTTTCAATTTCCTCATCGAGTGATGTCATCCTTTGCTTTTCTGTTGCATATGTAATATCAATTTCCTGTAATTCTTTACTTAAACTTTCTATATTTTCTATAGAATCTTCTGATGTATTGATAAATTCCTCTTTTTCTTTTTCCAATTTTTTCAATTTGGTTGATAACTGTTTTATTTCTTTATCTAAACTTTCTATTTCTCTACTTCTACCTAAGATATTTACGGTTTTTTTGGCTACTGATCCACCGGTTATTGCTCCTGATGGATTGATGACATCACCATCAAGTGTAATAATTCTAAAAGCATATTTATTTTCTTTTGCAATATTGATTGCATTTTGCATATTATCCACTACTAATGTTCTACCAAGTAAATTTAAAATAATTTGTTCATATTTTGAACTATAGGATACTAAATCTGATGCAATTCCTACAACGCCTATTTTTTTCCCTTTTATACTATCAATTTTTTTTCCTTTTACAGATAAAATTGGTAAAAAAGAAGCTCTTCCTAAATTGTTTTTTCTTAAATATTCTATTAATTTTTTTGCATCTTCTTCTGTGTCTGTTACAATATTTTGAAGACTGGCTCCTAAACACATTTCTATTGCTACTTCATATTCTTGTGGTACAGATAAGATATTTGCAAGTACACCATGCATGCCTTTTCCAAGTTCCTTTATTTTTTCACAATCGATTAACAAGCTTTTTACACTTTTTATATAACCTTCTTTTTCTTTTTCTGTTTCTACTAAAAAGTTGTATCTTGATTGTTTCATTCTCATGTCATTTGTTAAATTAGCAATTTGTAAATCAAAATCTTTTATTTTATTGTTGATTTCTTCTTTTTTAGAATTGATTTCTTCTATTTCTTTTAGAATTTTGTTTCTATTGGCTTCTGTTTCATAAAATCCTTTTGAAATATCTTCTTTTTTCATTCTTATTTTATCTAGTTCAGAAACATGATTATCTATTTCATGCTTTATTTGCGTTTGTCTCTTTTCAAAATTCTCAATATTGGCTTTTTGCATACTAGTTTCAGATTGTAATTCATATTTTTTATCTGTATTTTCTTCCACTTCTTTTTTTAATTTTTCTATTTCTAATTCTTTGGCACTTAGTTTTTTCGTTATTTTAGCTAATTCCTCTTCTTTTTGTTTTAATTCATTTTCGAATTTTTGTTTATTTTGTTTTAATGTATCTTTTTTAGATTCTTTTTGCACTATCTCTTGTTTTAGTTCTTTTATTTTGTTTTCAATTTCTGTTATTTCATGATAATATCTTTCAATATTTTCTATATTATTTTGAATTTTTGTTTCTGATACATTGATATTGGAATTTAGTTTTTCAATTTCTTTTTGACTTTCAAATCCTATATTTTGTAAACTTTCAATTTTATTTGTTATTTCATCAATGTTGTCTTTTAATTCTTCTTTTAATATTTTGATTTTTTCTAGTTTTCCTTCTTCTTGATTTAGTGTTCCTTTCATGATTTCTTCATCTTTTGTTAATTCTTCAAGATTTTTCTTAAATCTTTCTATATTAAACAAAAATAGTCCAACTTCTATATTTTTTAATTCTTCTTTTAAATTTAAATATTTTTTAGCTTTATCAGATTGTGCTTGTAATGGCTCTAGGTTTCCTTCAATTTCTGTTAAAATATCATTAATTCTTAATAAATTTAATTTTGTTTGTTCTAGCTTCTTTTCCGTTTCGTCTTTTCTAGCTCTATATTTTACAATTCCTGCAGCTTCTTCAAATATATGTCTTCTATCTTCTGATTTATTGCTTAATATTTCATCTATTTTTCCTTGTCCAATGATAGAATATCCATCTCTTCCTATTCCCGTATCCATAAATAATTCTACGACATCTTTAAGCCTACAAGGAACTTTGTTGATATAATATCCTGTTTCACCGCTTCTATATATTTTTCTTGTTATCGTTACTTCTGAATATTCAATTGGTAATGTTCCATCCGTATTATCAAATATTAAAGATGCTTCTGCAAATCCCAATGATTTTCTATTCTGAGTCCCAGCAAATATGATATCTTGTGTTTTTGAACCTCTTAGAGATTTCATACTTTGTTCTCCAAGTATCCATCTGATACTATCCGCTATATTACTTTTCCCTGACCCATTTGGTCCTATAACTGCTGTTATTCCAGGCATAAATTCTAATATGGTTTTATCTGCAAAAGATTTAAATCCTTGCATTTCTAGTCTTTTTAAATACATGTTTCTCACCTTTATTTTTGTATATTCTTGTTGTATTTTATCGTAAAATCTGAAAAATAGCAAGTTTCCTTTATATGAAATTTGAATTCCTATTAAATTTATGGTATAATACGTAAGGTACCTTAAATGGTGAAAGGTAAATTTCTCACAAAACAATTGTTAGGAGGAAGTATTATGGCAGTATTTGAAATTTCGAGCACATACGAACCTAAGGGAATCCATCGGTCACTGTCTTATAAAGGCATATTCACATTAAACGAGAAAACACAAGAAATTAGAGGCTATTTAGAAGCTTTGACGCCCTTTGTTTGTCCACCAATTCGGTATATTTATGGCATATATGACCAGAGAAATAATCTTTTATCTTATCTGCAGTTATCCAATGACCCCTGTATTAATCCGTTGCTTTTTATCTTCTTTGACACAAGAGCATCTGGTATATGGAGTGCCTATGATTCCGATATAGGAAGGTTCTTTCCTTTCCATATCGCTAACGGTTATGCACAAATTACTTTGCAGGAAATTGTTAATCCTACCGAAATTGAAGATCTTTCCAAAATATCTTTTCGTGTTTTTAACGAATGCGCAGATTTACTGTCTAATATCATGCTCATTTATAAAGGTGTACGACCTTATATTGAAGATATGAGTTATTGATATACTAAAAGAGGGATTTTATACAAATCCCTCTTTTATTTTTCTTCTTTTTGGTTTATTGCATCTATTTCAAAATAAAATTCAACTCCATTTTCTTTGTTTTCTACACCAAAATCATTACCATAATTATTCATGATAGCCCTTACTATTGATAATCCTATTCCAGAACCTCCATCTTCCCTATTTCGAGCTTCATCTGCTTTAAAAAATCTGTTCCATATACGATTTAAGTTTTCTGGTGAAATATTATCTCCCGTATTAAATACTGTAACTCTTACTTTTTCATTTTCTTGAATTAAAATATTCGTTATCTTTATATATTTCTCTCCATTTACTTCTTTTGCATGTTTAATTGCATTTGTTAAATAGTTTGTTACGATTTGACTAATATAGAAATCATCTGCATAAACCTCTATTTTTTCATCTGTTTCAAATTCTACTCTAGCACCTTTTTCATCAATCATGACTTTAGATGACCTAACAATCTCTTTTTCTAATTCTACGATATTAAATGTCGTATTATTAAATTCCCTTTTTTCATATTCTAGTTTTGTAAGTTCCAATAATTGTTTTACCAATTTATCCATCTTATTAGATTCATCTAATATCACTTCTGCATAAAATTTTCTACTTTCTTCATCTGTATTTACATTTTCTAAAAGACCTTCACTATAACCTTGAATTAATGCTATCGGGGTTTTTAATTCATGTGATACATCTGATATAAAGCTTTTTCTCATCTCATCAATTTTTGATTTTTTCTCTATATCTTTTTCTAGTTCTATGTTTGTATTTCTTAATTGTTGTATTGTTTTTTCAAGTTTCTCTGACATTACATTTATACTTTTTCCTAATTCATTTATTTCATCATCATCTGTTACATTATATTTATGACTGAAATCTAAATTTGCCATTTTTTTTGCAATTGAATTTAGTTCTGATATAGGATTACTAAATCTTTTTGATATATATATAATAGCTATTCCACCAACAATAATAACAATTGTAGCAATTAAATATAGAAAACTATTTGATATTCTGACACTTTCTTGTATAGATGCTATAGGGACCCTTATATATACAGAATATCCATTATCTAATTGTCCTGTTAAAAATATATAATTTGTTTCTGTTTCTATATCTCTTATATTCATGATTTCTAGTTTATTAGATTCTTCAATGATTTGATATTCTCTTCTCTTATTGATTCCCCAGAAATCAATTATCTTCCTAATATTTGATAAAAAATCTTTATTAGATAAATAGATATCTACATCATTTTGATCTTTGATAATAATATCAAAATTATTGCTTGCAGAAACTTGATTTAGCTTATCTTCCAAATTATCAATTTTAATATCTCCATTATAATAAGCATTTATTGTATTATATACAGATTTTAATGTATTACTTTTTGAATATTGATAATATTTTTCTAAAACTAAATTATTTACTAATATTAAAAATAGAATTATTGATATGACAACTATACATAATGTGAGAAATAGTTTTCCTCTTACTGTTTTTAGTTGTTTTTTTATATTTTCCATGTTTCTCACCTATTTTTTTATTTCAAATTTATAACCAATTCCTCTAATTGTCTCAATGTATTTTCCTTTTTTTCCAAGTTTATGTCTTATTTTCTTTATATGACTATCAATTGTTCTTGAATCTCCATAATAATCATAATTCCATACATTATTTAGAATTTTATCCCTTGATAGTGCTATATTTTCGTTATCTAATAGATATTTTAAAAGTTCATATTCTCTTAAACTTAAATCTATTGGCTTTCCATCAACTTTTACTGTCCTTCCTTCTTGATCTATTGTAATACCATCATAATCTTTTACTTCTTTTACATCACCATAAACTCTTTTTAATATTGCTTCTACTCTTGCAACTAATATTTTAGGGCTAAATGGTTTTGAAATATATTCATCTACACCTAATTCAAAGCCAAAAAGTTCGTCTTGTTCTTCTCCTCTTGCAGTAAGCATAATAACTGGAACTTTAGATTCTTGTCTTATTTTTCTAAGTACAGACCATCCATCCAATTTAGGCATCATAACATCTAATAGAATTAGTTTTATTTTGTTTCTATTTTCTTCAAACTTTTCAATTGCCTTTTCTCCATCTTCTGCTTCTATAATTTGATATCCTTTTACTGATAAAAAATCCTTTAACAATTTTCTCATTCTTGATTCATCATCAACAACTAAAATATGTACGCCCTCCATTTTTACCTCCAAAATTCTCATAAATTCATATATATTATAAATAATCTATATGTCTATTTTGTGAAATTTTTATAAAAAATAAGCCTTTAAGGCTCATTTTTTACATGTATCGTTTGTGTTTTATATGCTAATTCCACATTACTATTTCTTAGAATATTCATTACTTCATAATTAATTTCTTCTTGTATGTCTAAAAATTCAAAATAATTAGATTCATTAATATATGCCATAATAACTATTTTTATTCCATTATCTGTTATCGTTCTAAAATCAATATGTATTGTATCTTTTATTACCAATTCATTTAGTGACAATATATTTCTTATTTTTTGTTCTAATTGTTGTAAATCTTCTAAACCTGTGTTTAATTTTACTGTTAATTCTGTATAATATCTTCTTTGTTGAATTTCACTATAATTTATGATTGCAGATATTGACATCTCTGAATTTGGTACATGTAAAACTGAGTTGTCTAAAGTTCTTATATTGGTAGTTCTAAATTTTATTTCTTCAACGGTTCCTTCAAATTGTCCAACACTTATATAATCTCCCACTTTAAATGGTCTATCTATAAATATTGCGATTCCTCCAATAAAACTTTTCGCTGTATCCTGAGCAGCTAAAGTAAGTACAACTCCACCAATTCCTAATCCTGTTAAAAATCCTCCAATATCATATCCCAACTCAGATATAATCATAAAACCTGCTAATACATATATGATTGTTTTTAGAGCCTTTAAAACTAATTTTTTAGTTGATTCATCTAATTCTTTATTTGATTTTGTACCTATTTTAGATAATATACCATTTTCTTCATCTAATCCTTCTCCAAATGCTCTAGCAACCAATAGTATCATAAGAATTTTTATTACTTTACTTATGATGGCTAATAAGCTATCATCTAAATTTAAAGTTTTCGTAAGCATATTTAGTGCTATATATACACCTATAAATGTAAATATTGTTTTTAATGGTAAATAAAATGGATTCTTCTTTATATCATTTATTTTCTGTTTTTGGACACCTTTTTTACTAAATATTTTAATAATTATTTTTGAGATAATAGAACTAAATATTTTAAATATAATGATAACACTTATTGCTAATAATATTTCTACTATTGTTTCCATTTTTAAATCTTTAATTTGTTGTATTATTTTCTCCATATTCTCTTTCTCCAGTTTTATTTTTATCAATGATGGCTCTTGTTATGGTTTGTCTTATTCTCCAGGTTATTCTATTATCTATCTTGAACTTATTATTATTTTGTTTTAGATTATTTATTATTTCTCTCATTACATCTGAAAAATCAATATAAACAATTCCCATTCCTAAATATTTTTTTATGATTCCAATTAAAATTCTTATTGCAACTTGTTCTGTTTCTATGTCTTCTTCTGTTTCTGTCCCTATACTTTTTTTAGCAAATAATATTTCTTTTAAATCTACTTCAATAATTTGATATCCTTGTGCTATTAAATGTTTTTCAAAGACTTTTTTTGTTTCTGTTTCTACTCCCATGAATACCTTATAATTATTTTCCATTCTACCTCCAAATATTCGTATTTTAATTCATATAGTCTCTTAATTTTTTACTTCTACTTGGATGTCTTAATTTTCTTAAAGCTTTTGCTTCTATTTGTCTAATTCTTTCTCTTGTTACATCAAATTCTTTTCCAACTTCTTCTAATGTTCTAGCTTTCCCATCTTCTAATCCAAATCTTAATTTCAATACTTTTGCTTCTCTTGGAGTTAATGTATTCATAACATCTTCTAATTGTTCTCTTAATAGCGTATATGATGCTGCATCATGTGGTGCTGGCGAATCTTCATCTTGTATAAAATCTCCTAAATGGCTATCATCTTCTTCCCCTATTGGTGTTTCTAAAGAAACGGGATCTTGTGCTATTTTTTGTATTTCTATAACTTTTTCTACTGAAATATCCATTTCTTCGGCAATCTCTTCTGGAGTAGGTTCTCTTCCTAATTGTTGTAATAAATGCCTAGATGTCCTTATTAATCTATTAATGGTTTCTACCATGTGTACTGGTATTCTAATCGTTCTCGCTTGATCTGCTATTGCTCTTGTAATAGCTTGTCTTATCCACCAAGTAGCATAAGTGCTAAATTTGAATCCTTTTGTATAATCAAATTTTTCTACCGCTTTGATTAATCCCATATTTCCTTCTTGAATCAAGTCTAAAAATAACATTCCTCTTCCAACATATTTTTTAGCAATACTTACAACTAATCTTAAATTTGCTTCTGCAAGTTCCTGCTTTGCTTCTTCATCATTTTCTAGTATTCTTTTTGCTAATTCTAATTCCTTTTCATAAGATAATAATGGAATTTTTCCAATTTCTCTTAAATACATTCTTACAGGATCATCTACACTTACACCTTCAAAGCTTGTGTCTGTTATTTCATCTAATTTTAAGTCTTCTACTTCTTTTAAATCTTCTATATCCGGTTCTTCTTCAAAGTCATCATTTAGAAGATTTACACCCATTTCTTCAAATGCATCAAATACTTTGTCAATTTGATCTGGATTTGTATCTTCTAATTCCTTAGCAAGCTCACCATAAGTTATTTTTCCATTTTCTTTTGCTTTTTTTACAATGTCTTTTACTTTTTCATTTTCATCTTTTATCTCATCATTTTTTAATTCTTGTTTTTCTATTTTTTCATTTTCTTCAGGTGTTGTCATCACTTTTTCAAGTTCTACTTTATTTTCTTCTTTATTTTTCCCCACAAAAATTCACCCCTACTTTATCTTAGCTAAAGCTATGATTATATTATTTAATTCTTTACCTAATTGTTTTTTTGTCTCATCATTTTGTTCTATCTCTAATTGCTTTAATATTTCCTTTTTTCTATTATTTAAACGATCTTTTTCATATTTTAATAAAATATCTTCTACCGCTTTTTCTATATTTTCTATTTCGTAATCTGTAGCCATTACCATTGTTATATGATTTTTAGTTTCTTCATCAAAGTTATCTATTAACTTATTTACATTTGCGTCTTGTTTTTCTAATTCCAAATATAAATCTTCTGCAATTTTTCTATTGATTTTGTCTTTAAAGTCTTCTGGTTTTATTTTCTCTTTTATTCTATTAAATATTTCTACATTAGAATCTAATAATAATGATATAATTGTATTTTCTCTATTTAACAAATCTTCATCAATTTCTTGTTCTTCTTTTTCTGGTTTCTTTATGTGTTGTATCTCTGGTTTCTTATTTTGTAGAATTTTATCTCCTTTTGAATTGGTATATATTAATTTATTTACTTCAGCATATATTGCCTCTTTTGATATATTATACCCTTTCGCGATTTTTTCTATGTATATTTCCCTTTCCATTGTGTTCTCTACTTTTGAAAGTATTTTTGCGATTTCGTTTAAAAATTTTATTTTATCTGCTGTATTTTCTAAATTGATATCTTTTTTTAGATTTTTTACTTTAAATTCTACTAATGATATTGCATTATCGACTGCTAGCTTAAATCTTCCTTCTCCAAATTTTACAATGAATTCATCTGGATCTTTGGCACCTTCAATTTGTAATACTCTCATATCACATCCCATGTTTTGTAAAATTTCCATTGACCTAGCAACAGCAGTTTGTCCAGCACCATCTGCATCAAATCCCAATATGACTTGTTCCGTTGTTTTTCTTAATAGCCAACCTTGTTGTTCTGTTAGTGCTGTACCTAATGCTCCAACAACATTTTTTATTCCTCTTTGATGTAAAGATATAACATCCATATATCCTTCTACAATGATTAGTCTTTTTGCTGCATCTTTTTTGGCTACATTTAAGCCAAATAAATGTCTTCCCTTACTATATACAACATTTTCTGGTGAGTTAATATATTTGGGTTTTGAATCATCAAGGACTCTTCCTCCAAATGCAATTACCTTACCTCTTGCATCACAAATAGGAAACATCAGTCTATTTCTGTATCTGTCAATATAGGTTCCATTATCATTTTTGTTTACTAGACCTGATTCTAAAATTTCTTTTTCTCCAAATCCCTGTTGTTTAAGTGCTTTATACAGTTCATCAAATTTTCCTGAAAACCCTATTTTATATGCTTCTAAAGTTTCTTGATTTAATCTCCTCTTTTTTACATATTCTTGTGCTATTTTAGCTGTTGGCTTGTACAAATTTTGATGATAAAAATCTGCTGTAAATTGATTGACTTTATATACTTTTGCTTTCAATTCTTCTTTACTATTATCAGCACTACTTTCTAGTGTTGGAAGTTCTATATTGGCTCTTTCTGCTAATGTTTCTAATGCTTCTTTAAAATTGATTCCTTCTATTTTCATTAAAAATGTGTAGACATTTCCTCCTACTCCACATCCAAAACAATGAAATATTTGTCTGTCGGGTGACACAGAAAAAGAAGGTGATTTTTCGTTATGAAATGGACATAAGCCAAAGTAATTTCTTCCTTTTCGTGTTAAATGGACATATTGTGAAATTATATCTACAACATCATTATTTTGTCTTACTTCTTCTATAATTTCGTCACTATATCTTAACATTTATTCCCTTCTTCCATTTTTAATATACATAATTATATTATTCGACGAATTTTACATAATTCCCCCTTTTTTACTGAATTTTTCTTCAAAATTCACAGAACAAATGTACTTCTATTACTTAAAAAAGGTCATTTCTATCCTTATTCAACAAAATACAGGCACATATCTTTTGTTGTACCTGTAAATTATAATCCTATTTATATATATAACTATGTCTTTCTACAAAATCTGCCAATATATCTGCTGTTTTTTCTACTCCTAATTTGTCTACATTTATTGCAATATCATAATTAGCAAAATCCTTCCATTCTTGATGTGTGTAATAATTATAATGTTTTTCTCTGTTTTTATTAATTTTATTGATTTCTTTTAATGCATTTTCTTTTTTTAGTCCATAATACTTAACCGCTCTTTTTACTTTATGATTTTCATCACTATATAAGAATATATTGATAACATTTTTATTATCTCTTAAAATATAATTCGAACATCTACCTACAATAACACAATTTCTTTTTTTAGCAACTTCTTTAATCGCCTTACTCTCTGCTATAAATAAGTTATCATCATTTGATAAATTATTATAATATTGTGTATTAAAACTTGATAATAAGTTTCCATGTATGTTTTGTTCATTTGACTCTATATAAGATGCATCTAATCCACTATCATTCGCAATAATCTCAATTAAATCTTTATCATAAAAAGCTAATCCTAGTTTTTCAGCAAGTAGTTTTGCTACATATCTTCCACCTGAACCATATTCTCTTGCAACAGTAATAATTAAATTTCTTTCTACTTTGTCTTTGTTATCTGAACCATCACTGATTGCATAACTTACTTGTTTTTCTTTTCCCAATTTTTTAATCTCTATTATTAATAATGTGACTGCTATTATAAAAGCCAATGCATCTGCTACTGGACCTGCATACAATACTCCCATTACATTAAAGAAACTAGATAATATAATTGCAGATGGTATAAAGAATAAGATCTGTCTAGATAAAGTTAAAAATGCAGATTTAGATGGTTTTCCTATTGCTTGGAAGAAAATTCCTGATGCAATTTGAATGCCATTAAATATGGTTAACATTAAGAATATTCTAAATGATAAGCATGCAAATTCATTGTATAATGCATCTCCAGACCCAAATATACCAATTAATTGTTCTGGTATTGTTTGGAATAATATAAATGCTACTAATGATACAGTAAAGCTTAATGTTAATACAATTTTTATTGTTTTCTTTACTCTATCATATTTTTTTGCACCATAATTATATCCAATGATTGGTTGACTTCCAGCAGCAATTCCTATAATGATACTATTTAATATTTGATTAATTTTCATTACAATTCCTTGTACTGTTAATGGAATTTCTGCGCCAAATTTACTATCAACACCATATTTTCTGAATAAAGTATTTTCAACAGCAATTACGATTACAATTGCCATTTGGGTTATGAATGAAGATATTCCTAATGATGAAACTGCTCTTGCCATTTTAAACTCTAGTTTAAAACTCTTTTTTGTTAATTTTAAAGATTTAAATTTTCTTAAATACATTACATTCATCAAAAATGTAACTATTTGGCTAATGATTGTTGCTAAAGCTGCTCCTTCTACTCCCATATTTAGTCCCCAATCAAATATAAAAATTGGGTCTAATATAATATTTAATATAGCTCCTGTTAACATAGATGCCATTGCAAATTTGGGCGAACCATCTGCTCTAATAATAGAATTTAATGTTGTTCCTATCATCATAAATGGTAGTCCTATTGCAATTACATATCCATATCCTAAAGCATACTCTCTTAATGCATCTGTACATCCAAATAAATTTAATAATTGTGGTAAAAATAGTAAAATTAATATTCCTAATGTTATAGAAACGACTACTGATGTCATAATTCCATTAGCAACACCTTTTTCCGCATCTTTTTTGTTTTTCTCTCCTAATTTTAAACTTAAAAATGCAGAAGTACCATCTCCAAACATTAGTGCAAATGATAAACATATAATAGTTATTGGAAATACGATATTAGTTGCTCCATTTGCTAAATAATTGACACCCCATCCGATAAATATCTGGTCAACAATATTATATAATGCATTTACGACTAATGATATAACACATGGTATTGCAAATTTTCTTAATAGTTTTCCTATTTTTTCTGTTCCTAAATTTGATTCTTCCATATTTTCCTCCTTCTTTTTTATATAATAGCCACAAAAAACAACACATTTTTATGTGTTGTTTGTTAATCATTATTTTTCAATAATGTGCGTGTCCATCGATATTTATTTCAGTTAATTATTTTAACACTTTTTCCCTATTTTGTCAATAATTTTATTTTTAATTTATCTATACTGCAAATTCCTATTTTTTATGATATAATTGTGATAGTGTAAAGTAGTCTATGAAAAAATAGAATATGAAAACATTATCCAAAAAATATAAAAAAGCACATTGAAAAGTTAAAAATATACGAAAACATGCATCAGAAATAATACTTCAGGCAAAACAATTTTAACGATATTGATAAATGCTTTGTCAAGTGGTCACTTGCAAAGTGGTAAATGCATTTGACAAAGTATTTACCAATACGTTTTAAGTCAGTTA
>CALXUT010000027.1 GCA_944391755.1 uncultured Clostridia bacterium | reverse complement strand
TATCTTTTTATATAATCTAATGCATTTTTTTCTAATCTTGAAACCTGAGCTTGCGATATTCCAATTTCTTCTGCAACCTCCATCTGTGTTCTTCCATCAAAATATCTTTTTATGATTATTTTTTTTTTTTTTTTTCCTAGTTTTTTTAATGCTTCTTCTATTGTTTTATTATTCGATTAATTTTCTTTACTATTTTTTTTATGTTTTATTTTTTTTATGTTAAATATACTTTCTGAACCATCATTATATACTGGTTCTTGTAATGATACTGGATCTTGTATAGCATCAAAACTAAAAGCTATTTCTTCTCTTTCTACCCCTAATTCTTTTGCTATTTCTTCTATAGTAGGTTCTCTTCCCTTTTCTTTATTAAATCTTTCTTTATATTGCATTGCTTTATAAGCTAAATCTCTAACAGACCTACTAACTCGTATACTATTATTATCTCTTAAATATCTTCTAATTTCTCCTATAATCATTGGAACAGCATAGGTGCTAAATTGTACATTTTGTGACAAATCAAAATTATCTATTGATTTTATTAATCCTATACAACCTATTTGAAATAAATCATCCGCATTTTCTCCTCTTCCATAAAATCTCTGTATGACACTTAAAACTAATCTTAAATTTCCCTTTATAAAAGTACTTCTCGCTTCTTCATCTCCTTGCTTTATTTTAATAAATAGTTCGTCTTTTTCTTTATTTGTTAGTACAGGTAGTTTAGAAGTGTTAACACCACATATCTCCACCTTATTAATCAAATAAAAAACCTCCCTTTAGAAAATAATGTTATTTTCATTATTTCCAAAGAGAGCATTTTTTATTCTTCGATATATCCTATATAATTTAAATTTCTTAAATTTTGTTCATCATCCAAACCATAACCTACTACGAATTTATCCTCTATAGTAAATCCTATATAATCTGCTTTTATTTCAAAAATTCTTTTTGATGGTTTGTCTAATAAGGAACATATTTTTAATGAATTAGGATTTTTTTGCAAGATATATTCTTTTAAAAATGTAATAGTCCTTCCTGAATCTACAATATCTTCTATGATTATGACATCTTTTCCTTGTATAGATTGAGAAATGTCTTTGTTTAATTTTATCTTTCCTGTACTCTGATTTTTTTCATAACTAGAAACTTCTATAAATTCAAATTGAATATTATTCTTTATTCTTTTTGCTAATTCTACTGTAAACACAACACTTCCTTTTAATATACATAAAAACACGATGTCTTTTTTTGGATAATCCTTCATGATTTCTTCTGCTAATTCATCTAGTCTTTGATTTATTGTTTGTTCATCTATTAATATTTTTATATTTTTCATATTTACTCCATTTTTTAATTCAACTAAGAAATTTCATTTTCAATAAATTCTTTTAATTTTTTCTCTACTTCATTTGCAGAGTTCAATCTTAATACTTTTTCCACTAATTTTTCACATTTTGATTTTTCTAATTGAGAAATAATTTTCCTTGCTTTTAGAATTTTGTTTGAGTTCATAGAAAATTCATCCAATCCTAATCCTATTAATAAAGGTATTAATAGTTCATCTCCTGCAGCTTCTCCACACATTCCGCAGAATATTCCGGCATCATGTGCACCTTGTATAGAATCTTTTATCAATTTTATAACTGCTGGATGATATTTTGTATATAACTTTGATATTTTTTCATTTCCTCTTTCTACCGCAACCGTATATTGTATTAAATCATTTGTTCCAATACTAAAGAAATCACACTCTTGTGCTAATCCATATGCAATCAATGCTGCTGATGGAATTTCTATCATGATTCCAACTTTTATATCTTTTTTATATGGAATATTTTCTGTATCCAATTCTTTTTTACATTCTTCTAATATCTTTTTAGCTTCTCTTAATTCTTCTATTGAAGATATCATCGGAAACATAATTAACAAATTTCCATAATGACTCGCCCTTAAAATTGCTCTTAATTGTGTTTTAAATAATGCAATATTATCTAAACATAATCTAATCGCTCTATATCCTAAAAATGGATTCGCTTCTTTCTCAAGCTCAAGATATTTTAGTTCTTTATCTCCACCAACATCTAGTGTTCTAATGATTACATTTTTGCCATTCATTTTTTCAGCAACTTCTTTATAAGCAGAAAATTGTTCTTCTTCTGTTGGCATAGAATCACTATCCATATATAAAAACTCACTTCTTAATAAACCTATTCCCTCAGCTGTATTCTTTAATACAAGTTCAACATCAGCAGGAGTTCCTATATTTGCAACTAATTCAACTTTATAACCATCTTTTGTTTTGGTTTCAGTACCTTTATATTTTTCTAATTCTTCGTTTTCTTTTAAAATTTGTGATTGTATTTTTAGTAATTTTTGCTTTTCTTCTTCTGTTGGATTTAAATATATCTCTCCAAGCATTCCATCTATTGCAACATAATCACCATTTCTAAAGATTTTAGTTGCATCTTCTACTCTCGTTATAGCAGGTATCGCATGTGTTCTTGCCATGATGGATGAATGTGAGTTTGTTCCTCCTATTTCTGTTATAATTCCTGTTACATGATTAAAATTTAGTTTTGCCGTATCTGAAGTTGTAAGTTCTTTTGCAACTAATATTGTATTTGGTGGTAATTTACTTGTATTGATTGTTTCCTCGTTCAATAATTGTGCTAATATTCTATTTTTTATATCCGCAATATCTGTTGCTCTTGTTGCCATATACTCATCATCCATGTTTTTAAAAACTTGGATGACACTATTAAATCCAATTTCAACTGCATATTCTGCACTATAATTTAAATTATTGATTGCATTTTCAGTTTCCATTGTTAAGCTTGGATCTTGCATAATCATTAAATATGCATCCATTATTTCTTTTTCAGTTCCAGTTATTGAATTTGCAATTTCTTGTGTTTCTTTTGTAACTTCTTCAAGTGCTTCTTTAAATCTTTTCATTTCATTTTCTGGATTTTCTACTATTTTTTTCTCTATTACCCTATCTTCATTTTTTAATATTGCAATATTTCCAAAACCAACTCCATTTGAAACACCTTTTCCTTTTAACATATGTTTTCTTCCTTCCTAATCAAAGTTTATTCTCCAAATTTGTTATTAATTGCTTCAATGATTTCTTTTATTGCAGTTTCTTCATCTTCTCCATCACATTGTAATTCTATTTCTGTATTTACTTTTACGCCTAATGACATGATCGCTAATATTGACTTTGCATTTGCAGTCTTGTCTCCTACAGCAATATTTATATTACATTTAAATTTTGATGCTAATTTTACTAATTCTGATGCAGGTCTTGCATGTAATCCTGTTTCATTTTTTATTGTTACTTTTTCTTTTATCATTTTTCTTTCCTTTCCTAGAAAATTCAAGACCGGAAATCCTCTTTATCCCTTCTATGTCTTGTCCGTTTTCTATCCTTATTTTTCATATTCTTTTAAATTTTTCTTTAGTTTTGCCATAATCGCTGCTGATACCATTGCACCTATTATAATTGCTAATAAGTATTTTAATGGATGTCCAACTGTTGCTATTACAAAGATTCCTCCATGTGGTGCCATTAAGGTACATTCAAAAAACATTGATAATGCTCCTGTAACTGCAGAACCAACTATAAATGCTGGTATTGTTCTTAATGGGTCTGCTGATGCAAATGGAATTGCACCTTCTGATATAAATGATAATCCCATAATATAATTTACATAAGCTGCTTGTTTATCTTTTTTAGGTATTTTTCTTGGGAATGCTGTTGCTAAAAATGCAATTGCAAGTGGAGGTACCATTCCTCCAGCCATAACAGCTGCCATAATTTCATATTGCCCTGATGCTAACATTCCTGTTCCAAATGTATATGCTGCTTTATTAATAGGTCCTCCTAAATCCACTGCCATCATTCCACCTAAAAGTGCACCTAATAAGATTTTATTAGCACTACTCATAGAAGCTAAATAATCATTGATTGCTGTATTGATTGATGCTACATATGGATTGATTGCTAACATAAATAGTCCAATTAATAAAATTCCAAATACAGGATATAGTAGAATTGTTTTTATGCCTTCTATACTATCTGGTAAATAACTACAAATTTTCTTTAGTAATACTACAATATAACCACCAACAAATCCTGCAATTAAAGCTCCTAAGAATCCTGAACTTACTAGTACTATTGAACTATCAGATAGTGATGCAAATGTCGTTCCTTGTACAGCTAGTATTCCTCCAACAAATCCAACTGCTAAACCAGGCCTATCTGCAATACTCATTGCTATATAACCTGCTAGAATATATAACATTACATTAAATGCTGCCCCTCCAACAGTTTTAAAAAATGCTGCTATTGGTGTATTCATTCCAAAGTTGGATGGATCTATAGAATAATCATCTAATAAAAAGGCGATTGCAATTAAAATTCCTCCACCTACAACAAATGGTAACATATGTGTTACACCATTCATTAAATGTTTGTAAATTTGTGTTCCAATTCCTTCTTTTCCTCCATCATCTTCTTCAGAATTCTTATTTGATGAATGATACGTTTTTGCATTATCGGATAAGGCATATTCTATCAATTCTTTTGGTTTATTAATTCCATCTGCAACTTTTGCTTTTACTATTTTTTTGCCGTCAAATCTTGATAAATCTATTTTTGTATCTGCCGCTATAATAACTGCTTTTGCATTTTTTATTTCCTCTTTTGTAAACTTATTTTTTATACCAGATTGTCCATGTGTTTCTACTTTTACTTTGTGTCCTAATTGTTCCCCCATTTTTTCTAATGCTTCTGCTGCCATATATGTATGGGCAATTCCTGTTGGACAAGCTGTTATTGCTAATATTTCATAGTTTTCATTTTGGCTCTTGGTTTCCTCTTGTTTTGACCTTTCTGCTCTGTCTATACAAGCTAAAAATTCATTTGGTGTTTTTGCATTTAGTAGAGCTGATCTAAATTCAGTATCCATTAATAATGCAGATAGTCTACTTAAAACTTCTAGATGAATATTATCTTTTGAATTAGGAGCTGCTATTAAAAATAATAATTTAGCAGGTTGTCCATCTAAAGAATTAAATTCAACACCATCTGGTACCACCATAGCAGATAAACCTGGTTTAGAAACGGCATCTGATTTTCCATGTGGTATAGCAATCCCTTCACCAATTCCTGTTGTTCCTTCCTCTTCTCTTTTCATGACAACATTTCTGTACTCTTCTTTGTTATTAATGTTTCCATTGTTTTGCATTAAATCAATTAATTTGTCTATTACTTCTTGTTTGCTATTTGCTACTCCATTTAGCTGAATAGCATTCTCATTAAGTAAATCTGTAATTTTCATTCTTTCCTCCTTAGTTTCTTAAATTTGTTCTAAAAGTTTTTCAACATCCTTTTTTGTTGCTAAATCCATCGAAAATGAGCTTGCACTTCCTGTAGCAATTCCCATTTTTAACGAATATTCATAATTTTTGTTTTCTATATATCCTGCTAAAAAGCCAGCAACCATTGAATCTCCAGCTCCTACTGTATTTAGTACTTTTCCTTTAGGAGCATCAGATTGTAATACTTGATTATCTGATGTTATCAATATTGCACCATCTCCACCTAATGATACTAAAACATTTTGAGCTCCCATTAATTGCATTTTTTTGGCATAAGTTATGATATCTTCTTCTGTATTTATTTTTACTTTAAATGTTTCTTCTAATTCTTCTCTATTTGGTTTTATTAAAAAAGGTTTATATTTTAATATATTGATTAATAATTCTTTTGTTGCATCTACTATAAATGTGACTCCATTTCTTTCTAGATTTACACATATTATTTCATAAATATTATTATTTATACCCTTTGGTACATTTCCTGCTAGTATCACGATATCTTCTTTTTTTATATTTTCTATTTTTTCTAATAATTCTTGAATATCTTCTTCTAATATTTCAGGTCCATTTCCATTTAAAGCAGTTTCTCTATCAGAACTTATTTTGATATTGATTCTTGTTATTCCATTTTTCACTTTTATAAAATCTGTTTTTATCCCTTGTGCTTCTATTCTTCTTTGAAGTTCTTCTCCTGTAAAACCACCAATAAATCCAAGAGCAGTACTTTCTAATCCTAAGTTTTTTAAAACGATGGATACATTCAGTCCTTTTCCCCCTGGCAATATTTTTTCCGTTTTGGTTCGATTTATTTTTCCAACTTCAAAATTATCTACTTGTGATATATAATCTAGTGCAGGATTAAATGTTATTGTATATATCATTTTTCTCCTCCTATCAATTTGAATTTATAATATCATACTTGTTTTTTTTTTACAATAGGATTTTTTATTTTTGAAAATAAAAAAAAATCATAATATTACATTATTATTATGATTCTTTTTTTATTCGCTATTTTATTCTTTTTTATGAATTTTGTGCTGTATTATTTCCATCATCAAATGGTATAAATTTATTAACAATGTTATCTGTTGAAACTTCTAGATTTGCATCTGTTTTAAACATTGCAAATGATGTATTGATTTTGTTATCCACTAATTCTTCTACTTCATTTTGAGTTGCATGTTCTGCCAAAACTAATTCACTAACTAATATTTGTTTTGCATTATGTAGCATTTTCTTTTCTCCAGTTGATAGACCTTTTTCTTTTTGTTTAAAGCTTAAATTTCTAACAACATCTGCAATTTCATATATGTCACCACTTTTCATTTTGTCCATATTATCTCTATATCTTTTATTCCAGTTCTTTTCCATTTCTGTTTCATCTTGTTCTAGTACACTAAATACTTTTTCAGCTTCTTCTTTATTAATTACATTTCTTATCCCATGTTGTTCTGCAGTTGATGTTGGTACCATTACTTTAACTTCTCCAGGCATTTTCAATATATAATATGATTGTTTTTCTCCCAATATTTCCTTTTCTTCTATTGAATCTATAACCCCTGCTCCATGCAATGGATATACTACTTTGTCTCCTACATTATACATGTAAGTCAACTCCTTTCAGTCATTTTATTTTGGTTTATTTCAATCATTTTTTATGAATTGTTTCAGATTTATCAACCTCTTTTATTATACTACAAAAAATGGCAAAAGTCAAAGCTTTTACCATTTTTTTCTTCGTTTTTTTGGTTTAAAATTATTTATTGGTTGAGCCAAATCCACCTGTTCTCTCACCTTGAGCATTGTCATCATCTGTTGTTAAATATTTCATAAATATGGCTTGTCCAATTACCTCTCCTTTTTTGATTTGAACATCATGGTCAAAAAAGTTATAATAAGCATACATAAAGTGACCATCATTATCTGGATTATTATAATAATCACTATCAATTATTCCTACACTATTTGCCATTACTAAACCTTTTTTTCCTGGATTAGAACTTCTATTACATAACATATAAAACTCATCAGGTGGACAATATGCTTTTAATCCTGTTTTTACTAATGTTGGTTTCATTCCTGGTTTAAAACTTGGTATTATTGTATCTTCTGCAGCTTCTACATCATATCCAGCTGAATGTTTTGTTTTTCTTACTGGCAAATGGATATCTTTATCTTCAAATCCTTTTGCTATTTCAAATCCTCTAACTTTATCCATATAATTACATCCTTTCTTTTTTTGCTTTTCTTATTTTTTCATATTCAACAACAAAAGTCAACATTTTTATTCAATATTTTTAGTAAATAACATATTATACAATAAGGAGGTAAAATATGAACTCTACTATTATTACTTTAGATCAACTTCCTATAAATCAAAAGGGAATTATTTTAGAATTAAATTGCAATCCTTCTATAAAAAAACGTCTTTTAGATTTGGGATTAATTCCTGGAACATATATTACTTCAATTTTTACTAGCCCTTTTGGAGAACCGACTGCATTTGAATTTAGAAATACAATTATATCTATCAGAAATGATGATACCTCACATATTCTTGTCAGAACAAATATGAAAAATCTTTGATTTTTCTTTAATTTGTTCTCGCCCGATTTGAGTTTTCGACTAAAAGGAGAAAATCTCAAAGGGCTAGCGATTGTAGCTTTTTATATAATAGGAAAGTAATACTTTCCTATTATATAAAATAAAAGTCAAGATTCTCTAACAAATTACTCTTGTTAGAAAATCTTGACTTTATCATTAATCATTTTTTGATCCATTTACATTTACCATTCCTGAGCTATCTGCAGAAATAACATATTCTCCATCATTAGAGAAACTTAAGAATGAACTTTTTAATGTTTGTGCTGTCGTATTATTTTGGTTAGTTACACCTACATATATAAAGTCTCCTTCTTTTAATGTTATCTTTTTAGTTGAATTCAATTTATTTAATATTTGTGATGTATATTCTGAATAATATACATTTTCACCTATTTTCGTATAATTAGATTGTTCAAGTTTCTTTCCTGGGTTTTCATCTAAATATTGGATTTCCATTTCGATATTATATTCATTTCCTGTTGATGATAATCTATTTTGAAAATCTTGAAACTTAGCCTCTGTTAATTCTCCAGTATTTTTAATATCTGTTACAAATTCTTCAACAATTAATTTAACATTTTCTTGTACAACATTGTCATTTCTTTCTGTTAAAGTTACTAGTGGTACTACAAATACTAAGATTGCTGCTGCAAATAGTGCAATTATTGTAGAGGTTGAGCTTTGCATAGTTATCACTTCCTTTCAAAATTTATTATTTTTTATTCTTCTTTTACTGTTACAAAATTATTTGTTTTATACTTTTCTATAATGTATCCTAAATCTTTAGAGAACTCTTTTAGCATAACTACTTTTATAGATATTTCTTTTCCGGTTGTATATTCATCAATGATTTCTTTCAATTGTTTAATATTTTTTATTTCTGGCTCTATTTCTTTTGTATATTTATTTGCCCTATTTACTAGTTTTTCTTTGATAATGACTATATCTTCGTTACTTGCACAAGATATTCTTTGAAACATTTGTCTTGGATCTTGATATTTAAATATTGGTATATTCATACATTCTTTATCAAATCTATCATAGAATTTTTCCATTTTCATTGGTATACATTTAAATATTTCATCAGCTTTTTCCTTGTACATTCTGTCTTTAAGTTGTTCGTTTAAATCATAAAATCTATTTAATATTTCTTCCATATCTTCTGCTACTTCTTGTATTGCTATCTTAGATAATTCTTTTTCTACATCTTCACAATATTTTGATTTTATTGATGCAGTGTTCATTCCCATTATAAATAAGCTTTTTAGTGTTGGTAAATCATATAATATTAACCCTTTTCTAGAGAAATAACTAAAGTATGCATATATTTTAACTAAATCTACTAGCTCTATTTCTCCTCTTTTAATGTTTTCTATGATTTCATTAATGACATCTGAAAATTCATCATCTGATATTTTCCAATATTCTTCTGTTAATAATCTTTTATATGCTGGCATTTTTACAAGTCCTGCTGTATTTAATATAACTTCCATGTTTTCTTTAAATATTTTCATATCAAATATTCTTGTTCTTACATAATATTCAATAAATTTAAAGAATCGGTAGTCTGTTTTGAAGTTATAGTAATAATTGTTATCAAATTCTTTTATATAGAATTGTCTGTTATCCATAAGAATTCTTGATGATACTAGTATAGCCTTATATTCATCATTACTCATAATATCTATAAATTTATCTTTTGTTATCTTTCCTGCTTTTATTTCGAATGATATTGCTATTGTGAATATTAACATTGTTTGTAACACTCTATTACTTACATTTGGATAATTCTTATTTACCATTTCAAACACTTTTTGAAAGTCATTTAAAGCATGCTTTAATATTCTTAAGTTTCTTGTTCCACTTTTATTAAATGTCGCTATAATTAAATTTGTATTTTCTCTTAAGAATCTTATTAAATCTGGATCTGATTCATATCTGATTAAGATTCCATTGATTATGTAATCAAATTTAGGTACATATTCAAATGTTTCACCTATTAATTTTTCTTTTATTCTTTCATATTCATTTGCTTTATCAAATACATGCTCTATTTTGTCTCTTATTTTTTCAACCATTGGCTTATCTGTTTTTAATAATTCCCCTTGCTTGTCTAACATATAAGTTGCTATAAAAGTTTTCATTTCTAAGTTACTACTTTTTAACTTTGTAGAAAGCTCTTTTTCATTACATATGATGATTGTTTTGATGTGGTCATGTTCTACAAAGTTATTGATATATCCTAATATGTCTATAACATCTACATTAGCTCTCTCTAAGTCGTCAAAGCAAAGTACTTTATCATCTGTTGAAAAGAATTCCCCATAATTTACTTTTTCTTCATTTTGAGAGATTCCAAACAAATTTGCCATATCTATTCCTGTTTTTGCATATTCCGGTATGGTTGTTTGTCCATTTGCGTCCATATATCTTCTTAGATTTTTGTCCATTAATTGTGTTGTTTCCATAAATATTTTTTTACTGATTTCTTCTAAGTTAGATATACCATATAAAGACATATATATTGTTGTATATTGCTTACCATTTAATTGCATAGAATCTATTTTTTTCCTTATTTTGTTATTCCAAAAATAGGTTTTTCCAGATCCCCATTCCCCATTTATCATGATGGCATAATCTGTATAATCTGCTCTTATATAATCTAATATGCTTTCTACTAGGTCTTCCATTTTTCCTCCTCTAAGCTATCTTTAATCTTTTGCGATTGTTAATACTCCTATGCTCTGTTTATTGATTCCTTTTTCTACTAAAACTTTTGCACATTCATTTACTGTATTTCCTGTTGTATAAATATCATCTATGATTAATATATTTTTATTTTCAATTTTTTCTATGTTAAATGCTCTATACACACCTCTTATATTTTCTTGTCTCTGCTCTTTATTTAATGAGCTTTGTGGTGGTGTATTTTTCAATTTTTTGATGATATTTTTTTCTATTTTAATAGATAACATTTTTGAAATTTCTTTTGCGATTAATTCACTTTGATTGTACCCTCTTTCTTTCTGCCTTTTTTTACTTACTGGTACTACTATTATTATATCATATTTTTTCAAATTTTCAAAATTTTTTCGCTTATTTTCTAAAAAATATGATATTGTTTTGTAAATATATGGTTTTTCATGGAATTTTAATGATAAAATTTGGTTTCTGATTAAATTTTCATATCTAAAAAAATAATGATGTTCTTTAAAATTTTTTTCTATATCTTGTGAATAATTATCTGATTTAAAATCATATTCTTTTTCTAGTCTAATTTTACACTTGTTACACAGTGATTTTGAATTGAGTTTTCCACATATACTACATACTTGTGGATATATCACATCTAATATCTTTTCTAGTATTCATCTCACTTCTTTCTTTATATATAAAAGAAACCTCTTTCGAGGAAAAGAAATAATTTCTTTTTAGAGCATTTATTTATGTTTGAAATTCATCTACTAACATTGGTATTGAAAATGCAATTTGCATCATTATAATGTATTCCTTCGCATTAGGCGCATTCATAAGAACCATTAAAATGAATATGGATATAATTAATACCGCCCAAATAAGTACAAACCGAATTTTTCTTCTTTGATTCTTATTGTAATATCTATTTTCAATAATTCCACTAATGAAGCTTCCTATTGTCCAAGAAATTCCCCACGCAAGAGCTTTAATAAGGCTGTTTTCATTTTCCAGAACAACTTTACCAAGGAATAGTATTACAATGGTAATTAAAATCCCTTGAGTCAACGAATAAATTCCTCTTCTTAAAATGCTCATGTTTTTCCCTCCAATATTTTGTAATGTTAATATATAAACACTAATTGAGAGGTTTTATCCTCACTAATTAGTGAGAATACTTATTATATAAGATTGTCACAGGAATATTATACTACGTTTTTCCTTATTTTTCAATTCTCTTTTGACTCAAATATTCTTCTAATCCTGACAAGTTAATCTTTTTAGTTAAGTTAGACATATACACATCATGTGAATAATTAAAAACTAAAAAAGTAATATTCTTAATAATCACTCTATTAAGTTTGGAATTGGGGAGTCAAAAGAATTAGTCAAAAATTTTCAAGAAGATACATATATTTTTGTTTCAGTAAAACAATTAGAATATGAAGAAAGAATGAATGAGATCTAGAGTTATAAAGGTAGAGCACTTGAAAATTTCAAGTGCTCCCCTTCGAGTTTTATTGAAATACTATTGCAGATTTTTCAACTTTTCCAACATTTCATGATAGGCCTTTTTCCAACTTTCTCTTTCCGCTTTTTCATCCTCATCGAAAGCTCCATCTACTTCTGCTTTCTTAATAATTTCCACAAACTCATTGTGTAATACTTTTACTAACTGTTTAAAGTCAATTTTTTCTTGAGAAATATATTCTTTAACTTTAGACTTAATCCAGTCTTTTCGAAGTTTTCTGAATGTAGGACCTGGAAAGATACGGATATATGAAGCTCTGGCAATCATTTCAGCTAAATATCTTTTTCTTGCCGATATAGCTTCTTCCTCTTCAACTTGATACAAAGAATTATAACATTCCTGTACTGCTTCTTGATCTGCTGGCTTGTCAATATAGCGGTCTCCACCGCAATTTGCTCTGTGCTCTATATTCGAAAAACAATTTAAAATTGCACATTTAATAGCAAGTGCATATTCAGTAGGAAAACTTGTGTTTTTACAGATTTTTACAAGTTCACTTGCTGGAGCAATCCAGTTGTAATCTGATTTGCTATCATCTAATATCCGTTCATAAAGTTGTTTAGCAGTTAGTGAATGTATATCGCCATGATGTCCTGTAACCATATACTTTTCTTCAACAAAACTCATTCTACTTCCTCCTTAACAAATTTGTTTACGAGTGTTACTTAAGTTTCACAATTACTGTCACAAACAGTCCATTTTTCCTCCAATCTTTCAATGTCAATAGGCACAGATAATCTTGGACTTGTGTCATAGCACAATTCTAACACAACTTGAATCTTTTCTCTTACAATATAATGGTGTACTTTATCATATTGTACTTTGTCAGATTCTATTGTTTTCAAAATTGTTCCAATCACGTAGGGCAAACTGACATACATTGTTTTTCCTCCTTTACAATAATTATTGTTAAAAGTTACTATATATGAAACTTGCATATTTGCAAGATAATTGAATTATAGAAGTATTTTACCATGAAAGCTTGAAAATTTCAATACTTTGAGAATCTTCTCAAATTTACTCACTCCATATATACGTTTTGCATATAAATTACAAAAAGTATATCAAAAATAAAAAAATTTTAAATTTGTTTTTTACACGACTCATGTTCCTGTACTTCTGTATTTATTTAAACCTATATTCCATAACTTTACTGCAATTATCCATAAAATAATAGCAATAATTAGTAGTTTATACCATTAAATCAAAAATATTTCAACATATATAGAATATATTAAAATTTTATTTTGTGTATCTTCTAAAAGGTCATTCAAAAGTTCATTTTGACCTTTTAAAATTTTTATTTTATTAATATATAATAAAAAATCTTTTAAAAATTTTAAAAAAATGAATTTTTAAAAAACATTTGACATATAATAAAAAATATAGTATACTATATTTAGCTTAAGCAAGAGAATTATCGAAGAACTCGAATGTTCACGAGATATGTTGACCACATATCTCTTTTTTTGTGCAAAAAATAAAGGCAGTTGACCAGACTGCCTTTGATTAGTTTGTACTAATCCTGAGAATTTTGGTTTTCATCATTTTTATTATTACTAAGTAATAACAAAACGATTAATCGCCAA
>CALXUT010000026.1 GCA_944391755.1 uncultured Clostridia bacterium | reverse complement strand
CCTTTAGAATGGAGGTGGTGCTATGATAGAAGCAGTTTTATTAGAAATAATATACTTACTTTTATTTGCTTTAGTTGTCGAAACTATTATAGTATTTGCCTTAATTATATTCATAATATTTTTAAGCAAATAGACAAATAGAAAACACATCTGTTACTTGACGGTAAGATGTGTTTTCGCAAATTACTGGCAAACCACTTTGTGGTTTCTCTATTTCCTATATTTATTATAATCTATTTATAAGTAAAAAGTCAAGAAATATGATAAAGTTTTATATAAAAGTTATAAATGTCATAAAATAGAGTGAAAATCATCCCTATAATTTACAATTTGAAAGTGAGTTTGGTTTTATGATAAAGAAAGTATTTTTTAATTTTATAAAAATAGTATTGATAATTTTGCCAATTATTGTTTTATGTATCAGTTTTATTAATACATTCTGGGGACCTATATATAAATTAGATGTTAATTCTGATAATATTACAGCTATTGAAGAATCATTACATAAAGATAATATTGAAATTAAAAATTTAAATAATGTGATTAGAATTGAATTATGTGGTCAAGGGTTATGGGATTATCAAAGTCTAGATTTTTATTATAGTGATGGTAAAATTAAATCTGTTCATTTATATACGACTAAGCAACATTATTATATAGATGAATATTTATATAAAAATACTTTTAATGATGATGATATGTTTAAAATTTCTATATTTATAAGTTTGTCAACAATTTGTGTAACGATATATATTGAAAGAAAAAAGAAAAAACAATTGGTAGACAATTAAAATAATGAAAGAACGGCAAAAGGTGGAAATTTTTGCTATTTTATGATAATATGACAAAGTATTTACAAAAATTAAATTTGAAAGGAATCATTATGAAACTAGTAGTAAAAAATTTGAAGAAAAAATTTGACAAAAAAGAAGTATTAAAAGATATTAATTTTGTATTTGAAAAAGGAAAAATTTATGGATTACTAGGGAGAAATGGAGCAGGAAAAACGACATTTTTTAACTGCCTAAATGAAGACTTAGAAATAGATGCAGGAGAATTTCATATTGAAGATAACAACAATAAAAGAAAAATGGAAGCAGAAGATATCGGGTATGTTTTATCAACGCCAAATGTTCCAGAATTTTTAACTGCGAGAGAATTTTTAAAATTTTTCATAGATATTAACAAAAAAAGAATAAAGAATTTAAAAACAATTGATGAATATTTTGATTTTATGAAAATCCAAAAGGAAGATAGAGATAGATTATTAAAAGATTATTCTCATGGTATGAAAAATAAAATGCAAATGCTTGTCAATATTATTGCAAGTCCAAATGTTCTATTATTAGATGAACCTTTAACTTCATTTGATGTAGTGGTTGCAGAGGAAATGAAGCAAATGCTAAGAGAAATTAAAAAAGACCATATTATTATATTTTCTACGCATATTATGGAATTGGCATTAGATTTATGTGATGAGATTGTTATTTTAAATAAAGGTGTATTAGAAGAAATTGATAAAAATAATTTAAACAATGAACAATTCAAAAATAAAATCATAGAAGCATTAAAGGAGGAATAAATAAAATGATAGAAACATTTATAACTTCCTTTAAACTTAAAAATACATATAGAGTAAATAGTATTATTTATTCTATTAAACAATTTCCCATTATCAAAAAAATACTACCAGATAGTTTATATAAAAATAGAGGGTTAAAGATATTTGCAAACATAATAAGTATTTTATGGGAAATCATAAATATTTTTATAGGAAAATTATTATATATTGCTATTATGATATTTGCAGTATTATCTTTATATAAGACAAATCAAGCAGATACATTTCTTCACATATTTATGTTTTTAACTTTTGCAGGAGCTGTATTAAATACATATATGTTGAATCCAACAAAAGACAAATATTATGCAATTGTTTTAATGAATATAAATGCAAGAGAATATGGACTATCCAATTATTATTATCAATTATTAAAATTAGTTGTTGGATTTTTACCATTTACAATCCTATTTGGAATGATAGCAGGAGTTCCATTATGGATTCAAATCATATTACCGTTTTTTGTGTTAACAATTAAGCTAATTGTTATGAATTATTGTTTATATGATTTTAACAAAACAAAAAAAGTTGCAAATGAGAACTTACCAACCAAATTTGTATGGAGTTTTGTGGCAATATGTTTATTACTTGCTTATGGACTTCCAGCAATTCAAATAACAATTAATCAAACAATTTTCTTATATGTATGCATTATTTCAATCATATTAGGGATATATTGTTTCACAAAAATACACAACTTTAAAGACTATAAGAAAATGTATAAACAAATTTTAACAGCATCTAATGTATATATGACAGAAAATAACTCTGGAACACAAGCAATAAAAGACATGAGCTTAAAGCAGATAGAGTTAGATAAAAACTATACAAGTAATAAATCAGGTTTCGCTTTTTTTCATGATTTGTTTGTTAAAAGACACAGTAAAATTTTAACAAAGGCTGTAAAAAAACAATCTGTCATCATACTTGTCATTATTGTTGCAATGATAATAGGATTTCAATTTAATGAAGAATTTAAAAACCAAACAAATGATATATTAATGCGATATTTACCATATTTTGTTTTTATTATGTATTGTATAAATAGAAGCTCATCTGTTACCCAAGCAATGTTTATGAACTGTGACCACAGTATGCTTACATACAGAATCTACAGAACACCTAAAGTGATATTGGGAATATTTAAAGAGAGACTAAAAACTTTAATTACAATTAATTTATTGCCTGCAACATTAATAGGATTAGGTTTAGCATCATTATTATATCTATCTGGTGGAACTGACAATCCAATAAATTATCTTGTTTTATTTGTATCCATCATCGCAATGAGTATCTTCTTCTCTGTTCACTACTTAGTAATGTATTATTTATTGCAACCTTATAATGTAAGTACAGAGATAAAAAGTAGTACTTATAAAATAGTTCAAGCAATAACCTATTTTGTATGCTGGTATATGATACAAATCCAATTACCAACTTTATCTTTTGGTATAGCGACAATTATCTTCTGTATAGCATATTCATTGATTTCACTATTTTTAGCATATAAATATGCACCAAAAACATTTAAATTGAGAGTATAAATAGAAAAAGGGAGTAATTGAAAATTACTCTCTTTTATGATATTATCATGACAAAGAATAGTAATTTATAAGAGAGGTATATATGATGATTAAAATAGTATTTGAGAAAAATAAAAATAGATCAATAGCATATGATGATAATATTCAAATAGGGGAATGTGATTTTATAGAATCAGAAAATAATTGGAATATCATTCATACAGAAGTTAGTGATTTATATCAAGGACAAGGCATTGCAAGAAAATTAGTAGAATGTGTTATTGAAAATGCAAAAAATGATAATAAAAACATAATAGCCGAATGTTCTTATGCTAAAAAGGTCATAGAAAATAGTAAAAAATAAATTTTATAAATAGATAGCATTCTTATTTTTGGATTCTAAAATGACTATGCAATAAAAGTAATACTAGCAAGAGATTAATAGAATCCAAAATAAGAATGTATCATTTATATAAAAGGGTAATTCTACGATTTTTTATTTCAATTAATTTTTCTTCTTTCATATGTTTTAATTCTCTAAACATAGCAGAACGATTAATGGCAAGATAATCGGCTAAATCTTTAAAAGAAAAAGGTAAATAAATATTTCTTAGACGACTTTTTTTATGTTCCATTTCAAAATATTCCAAAAGTTTATCTCTTATTTGCTTTTTTTCTAAAACTTTTATTCTTTCATTTTTATCTCTTAATTTATTGTTGACAATATCAAATAAATTTCCTAAAAATATATTAAAATAATTATGAGCTAGATTTTTGGGATTGACCAATTTATCATAATCAATAACAACAACCGTGGTATTTTGTTTGGCAATAATTTGATAACTTTCACTATTGGTTAAGGAAATATTACTTCCAAAAACACTATCTTTAACAAGATTTTCAACAACAATTTCATTTCCATTATATTCATAATTTAAAATTTGAGCATATCCATCTAAAATAATACCAACAATATTTTCATTTTTTATAGTAGGCAAAATTTCTTGATTTTTAAGGAATCTATAGATGTGAACACCTAGTAAATCAAACAATTTATTGATTTGAGATTTTGATAAATTCTCAAAAGGACTATACATAAAAATCACTCCTAAAAAAATTTTAACAAAAAAATAAAAAAGTTGCAAGTGCAACTTGTATATTATCATAATTATTTATAAGATTTAACCAGAAAAAATAATTAAGGAGGAACAAAAGAGATGAAAGTTGTAAAAAGAGATGGACACATTGTAGACTATGATGCACAAAAGATTAGGGATGCAATAGGTAAAGCAAATAATGAAGTTAGAGGGAAAGAAAAAGTAACAAAAGAACAAATAGAAGAAATTATTAAGTATATAGAAGAACTTAATAAAAAAAGAATATTAGTTGAAGATATTCAAGACATTATTGAAGAAAAACTAATGGAATTTGATAAATATCAATTAGCTAAAAAATATATTACTTATAGATACACAAGAGAATTAGTAAGAAAGGCAAATACAACAGATAAAACCATAAAAGAACTAATTGATGGTGAAAATGAATATTGGAATAGTGAAAACTCAAATAAAAATGCAGAAGTTGTAACAACACAAAGAGATTATTTAGCAGGAATCACAAGTACAGATATCACAAGAAGATTTTTACTTCCAGAAGATATTGTAGAAGCACATGACAAAGGAATTATCCATTTCCATGATGCAGATTATTTCGCACAAAATGCACTTCATAACTGTGAATTAATAAACTTAGATGATATGTTACAAAATGGAACGGTTATTAATGGTGTTATGATAGAAAAACCACATAGATTTATTACAGCAGCAACCATTGCAACACAAATTATCCTTGCAGTTACATCATCAAGTTATGGAGGAGCAACTGTATCACTTACACATTTAGCACCATTTGTAAGATTAAGTTATGAAAAATATTTAAAGAAATATCAAGGTAGAAATTTAAGCAAAAAAGATTGTGAAAAATTTGCAATGGAAGATACAAGAAAAGAAGTGGAAGATGGAGTACAAACATTTAATTATCAAGTAAATTCTATGACAAACACAAATGGACAAGCACCATTTTTATCAGTTAATATGTATTTGGGCGAAACAGATGAATATAAAGATGAATTAGCAATGATTATTGAAGAATTTCTAAAACAAAGAATATTAGGATTTAAAAATGAAAAAGGCGTATATATAACACCAGCATTTCCAAAACTTTTATATGTTCTAGAAGAAGACAATATTCATGAAGATAGCAAATATTGGTATTTAACAAAATTAGCAGCTGAATGTACAGCAAAGAGAATGGTACCTGATTATATTTCTGAAAAAGTAATGAAAGAATTAAAGAAAAACGAATTAGGAGATGGTGAATGTTATCCATGTATGGGATGTAGATCATTCCTTACTCCAGATAGAACAATGAGCTTGGGAAATATTGCAAAAGCGAAAAACTATGTTGAAGGAAAAGGAAAATATTATGGTAGATTCAATCAAGGAGTTGTTACTATCAATTTACCAGATGTTGCACTTTCTGCTGATGGAGATATGGATAAATTCTGGAAGATATTTGATGAAAGATTAGAATTGTGTCATAAAGCTTTACAAATAAGACATAAAAGATTAAGTAATGCAACAAGTGATGTAGCACCTATTTTATGGCAACATGGAGCTCTAGCAAGATTAGAAAGAGGAGAATCTATTCATGAATTATTACATCATGGATATTCAACAATTTCTTTAGGATATGCAGGATTATATGAATGTGTAAAAGTTATGACAGGACATTCTCATACAGATAATGGTGAAGGAAAAGAATTTGGTTTAAAAGTAATGCAACACTTAAATGATATGGCTAATAAATGGAAAAAAGAAGAAGATATAGATTATTCTGTATATGGTACACCAATCGAATCTACAACTTATAAATTTGCGAAATGCTTAAAAGAAAGATTTGGAACGGTAAAAGGAATAACCGATAGAGGATATATTACGAACTCATATCATGTTCCAGTATTTGAAGAAATCGATGCATTTTCTAAATTAAAACTAGAAAGTGAATTCCAAAAACTAAGTCCTGGAGGAGCGATTTCTTATATAGAAACACCAAATCTACAAAACAATCTAGAAGCAATTATAGAAGTAATTAAATTTATATATGACAATATTATGTATGCAGAGCTTAATACAAAATCAGATTATTGTCAAAAATGTGGATATACAGGAGAAATTTTAATTGATGATAATCTAGAATGGTATTGTCCAAACTGTGGTAATAGAGATCATAACTCACTAAATGTAGCAAGGCGTACTTGTGGTTATATTGGAACAAACTTCTGGAATAAAGGAAGAACGCAAGAAATAAAAGAAAGAGTTCTACATATTGATAATAAGGTGGCTGAATAAATTATGAGATATAATGTAATTAGAAAAATGGATATTTCAAATGGACCAGGTGTAAGAGTATCGATATTTATGCAAGGATGCCAGTTTCATTGTAAAAACTGTTTTAATCCGGAAACATGGGAGTTTGAAGAAGGAAAAGAGTTTACAAAAGAAACGATTCAAAAAGTATTAGATTTATGTCAAAAAAATGAAATAAAAGGTTTATCTATACTAGGAGGAGAACCTATGCATCCTACCAATATAGAAGGAACGACAAAACTTGCAAAAGCATTTAAAGAAAAATACCCAGATAAAACTATATGGGCATGGTCTGGATTTAAGTTTGAAGATTTAAAAGATAAAGATGTTTTTCAGTATATTGATGTATTAGTAGATGGACAATATAAAGATGAATTACATGATCCAACTCTTAAATGGAGAGGTTCTTCAAATCAAAGAGTAATCGATATAAAAGAATCACTAAAAGAAAATAAAACAGTTATTTTAGAATAATTAAGCTGGTCGATATGATTGTAATAAATTTACAAATAAATTTTAAAGAGAGTAATTGATAGTTACTCTCTTTTATGATAATATGATTACAATAAAAATTTTGAAATAAAAATGCACCATGTAACAAAAATGAATTGTCTAATGTATAGAATATAGGGAGCCATATTTATGAAAAGAAAAAATAAAAGAAAAAAGTTAAATTTGAAAAAGATTCTTATAATGATTATTTTTATAGTAATGATATTATGCATATATAAAGCAATTGATTTTTTTATTAAGCAAACTGGAATTATTGAAGCATCTTCACAAGTAGAAGAAATATTGCGAGTCGTTGAAAAAAATAAACATGCTAGTGTAAGTAGGTATATCGTATATGGGACTCATTTAAACTTAGAGGGTAATATGCAAATAGCCGGAGATAATCAAATAAAAAAAGCAGAAGTGGTAGCTAAAGATGTATCAGGAGAAGAAATTGCAATAGATTCTGAATATACATATGAGGATAATTTACTTTCTTTTTCAACACTTAAAGAGATAAATACAGGACTAAATCTTGAAAATTTAAATGTAATAGATTATTACCTATTATTAAAAGTAGAATTTGCAAATAATGAAACAAAATATTACTCATTATCAAATGATACGGAATATGGAAATATAGAGTATTACACCTTAACTAGAAATAATACAAATAATAAAATTAATATCAATTTTGGAACATTAGAAAATATTCCCGTTTTTAGACTAAATATAACTACTGTAAAAGAATTACCAGAAGATGTATATGATGTCGTTGTGGATCCGGGACATGGTGGAAATGATAGTGGAGCTATATCAGGAAAATATATAGAATCAGATATTGTATTAGATTGTGCAAAAAGATTAAAAACAGGATTAGAGGCAATAGGATTAAAAGTACTTTTGACAAGGGATGGCACAGAATCAGAAGAAGATTATACAACTTATAATATTTATGATGAAGATGGAAGAGTTACAATGGCAAATGAATCTCATGCAAAAATATTAATATCCTTGCATATGAATAGTAATGAGGAATATATTTCTGAAGGTGGTATAGAAGTTTATGCTGCCCCAAATAGTGATTTAACTTTAGCAAAACTTTTGGCAGATAATATAGTAGAAGTAGCGAATACGCAATATTCACAAAATGAAAGTGATAAGGAATTAGAAGGGGTATATGTTAGAACGATTGAATTGGATGAATATATAAATAATCGTAATTCTTCTTCAAATAATTATCATGGTATATTTGATTCTATACCATATTTGTACATAATTAGAGAAATTGGTGGTATTGCAACAGGAGCTTATGTTGATGGTAGTAATTCCAATTATTCTGCTAATAAATATCGTAATTCCAATGTAGGAGTAGAAGGATATTTAATAGAACTTGGATATATAAATGTAAGAGAAGATTTAAATCATGTGCTAAGAAATAAAGAGTTATATGTAAAAGGAATTGTAAATAGTATCAATACTTTTTATGAAATAGAACAAAAATAAATTTTATAGAATATTTTATGGATTTATCAAACTTCTACAAATTTCGACAAATGAAAATGGTATAATATGGCAAAGGATGTGATTTTATGAGAAGAAACAATGGCATATATGCTCTGGATATTGTCGAATATCAAGGAAAAAATTTTCATGTAGAAAAAGTCGAAAATGGAAAATGTAAATTAACAGGAGAAGATGGGAGTATTTTAGAAGATGTAGATGTTTTTCAATGTAAAAAAGTGATTATGGAATAGAAAGCGGGCAATATATGCTTGCTTTTTTCATTTCCTAAATATATAAAAACAGATATTGATAAAAATATAAAAATATGTTAATAATAACCATATAAATATACAAAACTAAGGAGAATTTATGTTAGTTTATATTACCATGATAATAATAGGATTTGTTCTATTAGTAATAGGAGCAGACTTATTAATAAAAGGAGCTAGTAATGTAGCAAAGAAATTTAAAATATCAGAGACATTAATTGGATTAACGATTGTTGCTTTAGGAACCTCTGCTCCAGAATTAATCATTACAATAACTTCTGCAAGTCAAGGAGCAACAGATTTAATTATAGGAAATGCGGTAGGAAGCAATTTGTGTAATATATTACTAATTTTAGGAATAATGAGTATTATCAGACCAGTAGAACTAGAGAAAGAAATCATAAAATTACATTTACCAATTTCTCTTTTTGTTGCTATTATCATCTTAGGGATGGAATTGTCAACTGTATTAATGAGCCAAAGAATGATATTAGATAGATTAGATGGAATGATTCTAATTACCTTATTTGCAATATATTTTTCATATCCTGTATTTTCAGAAATCAAAAATATAATAAATACAAATAAAGAAATCAAAAAATCGTCCGATAAGGAGAATATTAATGTTTTCTTATCTATATTCTATATTATTATTGGCGTTGTTTTATTAAAATATGGAGGAGATTTTGTTGTAGATAATGCAACCAACATTGCACAAGAATTTCATTTACCAGAAAGAGTAATAGGATTAACAATTATAGCGATTGGTACGGCTATGCCAGAATTTGCAACTTCTATTGTAGCAGTCATCAAGAAAGATACTTCGCTAGCAGTAGGAAATTTAGTAGGTTCATGTGTATTAAATTTACTTTTAATACTTAGTGTAGGAGCGATTATAACACCTCTTAGTTTCTCGGAAGAGTTTAACAATAATATAATTTGGTTAATTATATCTACAATGATTATTTGGTTATTAAATTTTGTTGGAAAAAAGAATACCATTACAAGATTTAAAGGATTCATTTTACTTGCTATGTTTAGTATTTATTTTATAGAATTGTTTATATAGAATAAGAAGTTTTATTTTCTAAAACATTCAAATTAACATAAATAGAAAGCAACATATGAAGTAGATTTTTTAAAATTTTGCTTCATATGTTGCCTTTTTATACTTAAAATTAATTATTAGCTGTAATTTCATATTCGTTGATATCAGGTTCTACAAATATATCATCAGATACCGTATTAAATTCGTGAATATAATCTACAACTGTATCTGTTGAATTTCCATTCATTGTTGATCTAACCATAAGGCCAGTTTCTTTATCAATATAAGTGCCTTCATTTTCTGAGGTTAACCAATTAGAAGTTAAGAAATTGGTAATAAGATAACAATCTTTTTCATTACAATTTACAGTTTTAATACTAGAGGTGATACTTCCTAGCAATGCTGCTAATAGATTATGGTCAGTATCAAGGTAATTAACAATATTTACAGCAATCATAACATCTTTTTGATTTAATTGAGCTGTTTTTTTATCACCAGTTTCAAAATATAAATTGGATGTTTCTCCATTTTTATATACAGAAATTTTATTTGTCTCTTCAGGAGTTACACGCGTTAAGAAAGATACGAGCTTCCCATCCTTAGAGTAAGTATCCATTATTGTCATACTAGTTCCATCAAAATTGGTTGTTTTCTTGTGATAATTTGTAGAAGATACATAATCATCTGCTTTATTGCTTAAACTAGATATGATAATGAAATTTCTTCCTGTTCTTATCACAAATATTGCTACAATAATCAATAATATGATTTTTAATATTTTCATTTTATGGCTATATTTTTTGATGTATTTTACTTCTCTATGATCTCTTTTTTGGCTATTGAATTTGAAATCTTTCTGCATATTAGAAAATATTTCTCTACATTCATCACATTCTTTTAAATGTTCTTCAATAAAAGTATTGGTTTCTTCATTTGTTAATTTTTCAATGTAGTTAGGTAATAAATCTTGAACGATTTTACAATTTTTCTTTTCATTCATTTTCATCAACCTCCTTTAATTTTTGTTTTCCTCGATAAAATGTTACTCTAGCCCAGTTTTCTGTTTTATTCAAAATAGTGGCAATCTCTTTAAAACTTAATTCTCCCGTGATTCTTAAATAAATGACTTCTCTTGTTAATTCATCTAGTTTTTGCATTTTTCTATATAGCGAAATTTTTTCATCATTTGAAATAACTTGTTCTTCTGTAGTATCTAGTGCTTCAATATCCAATAAATCGTCATCTTCCATATCTACGATTTTTTTGTTTTTTCTACATTGGTCATACCATAAATTTTTGGCAATTTGACATAACCACACAGATATTTTACAATCACCTTTATATGTATGAATTTTTTTTACAGCCTTATAAAAAGTTTCTTGCGTAAGTTCTTCGGAGATGTCATTATTATGCGTTAAACAGAATAAGTATTTGTTTACTGTTTCAAAATATTCTTCATATATTTGCTCCATATCCTGCATAACTTTTATCCTCCTTTGTTATATGACGATTGAAAATGGATTTTGTTACAAAATTATTATATCATAAGTTTAAATTTCTATGAAAAAGTGAAACTTTTTTACAAAAATAAGGCACTATATAGTGAAAGGAGATAGAAATGAGTACGCAAATATCTTTAGAAAATTTTGAAGAAATTTATAATGAAACCTACAATAAAACACTAAAATATATTGTTTGCAAATGTTTTAATTTAGAAGATGTAAAGGATTTAATACAAGATACATATGTAGAATTGTATAAAATTTTAAAGAAAAAGAAATATATCGAATTAGATAATTATTCCAATTTTATTATTGGTATTGCCAAAAAGAAAATACAGAAACATTATGGTATAGTATATAAAATAAAAACGATTTCTATTGGAAATCAATCAGAAGATACATATGAATTGACGCTACCTGCAGATTTGGATTTAGAAACGGAACTCATTACAAAATTAAATGCAGAAGAAGTTTGGAAATTTATAAAAAGAAAAGATATAAAAATCGTAAAAGTATTTTATTTATACTATTGTTTGGATTTAAAAATATCCCAAATTGCCGAAGAATTAAATATGACAGAATCAAATGTAAAAAATGTTTTATATAGAACAATTAAGGACATCAAGAAAAATATAAAGATGGAAGGTGATATAGATGAGTCTAAAAACGGAAATGGATAAAGAATTTGACAGAGAAAAAAATTATCATTCGATTATTTCGAAAATAGAAAGGGTGAGTTCTATGAAAAAGAAAAGATATATTTTTGTACCAACTTTTGCATTAGCAATAGTAGTCGTAGCAATTATTGGCTACAACTTTATAAAAACACCAAGCAAAACAATCATTATCTCTGAAGATGATAAAAACATAGAGATAACATTAAATATAAATGAAATGAAAGAACTAGCAACTACAAGTTTAGACGCAGATATAAAAATGATAGAAATTGAAGAATTACCAGAAAAATTTAGCTTTATGAATGATATTAATATACCTGAGGATCTAAAACTAGATAATTGTTACAATATTTATACTAGAAATAGTATAGAAGAACCAGTATATGATGTATTACACGATTATGTATTCGATTATCATACAGGAGATAATATAATGAGAAATATTACAATTGCATTTTCTGAAATAGATAAACCATTAAGAGATTATTATATAGATAATCAGGAATTAAAATCAAAAATCGGTAATGTGGAACTTGAAATATCACAGTATAAAAATATGTATATTGCTACTTTTTCTTATAATAACCTAAATTTTGATATTGAAACAAATGGTTTTACAGAAGATGAGTTAGTAGAGCTATTAGTATCTATAATAAAATAACGGATAAGATGTATTGTTATAAATGGCAATGCATCTTTTTTAAAAATAAAATCACAGGAAACTATTGCAAAAAGTTATATATTATGTTAATATAAGGATGATTTATATTTCAAACAATTTTTTAATGTGTAGCATATCGATAAATTATTAGACCCCAAAATAGACTATGTATTTAAAAGGATATTTGGCTTTGTAGGAAATGAAGAAATAACAAAAGGACTACTAAGCTCCATAATACAGAAAGAAATAAGTAATATAAAATTAGACAATAAAACAATTTTAGAAAAAGATTTATTAGAAGATAAAGTAGGAATATTAGATATAAGAGCAAAAATAGAAAATAAGATTAACTGTAACATTGAAATGCAAATAGTAGATAGAAAAAACATAGAAAAAAGAATCTTATACTATTGGAGCAAATTATACAGTATGAATTTAAAAGCAGGAAAAGACTATGAAAACTTAGAAAAAGTAATTGTCATCTTAATAACAGATTATGAGATAGATAGTTTAAAAGAAATACAAAAATACCGAACAAAATGGAACATAAGAGAAGAAGAGTACCCAAAAGTAATATTGACAGAGGTAATGGAATTTTATATAATTGAATTACCAAAATACGAGAAATACAAAGAAAGAACAAAAAATGAAAGACTAAATAGATGGATAAGATTTATGAAAGAGCCAGGGGGAATGGAAATGGAAGAAGATAAAGCAATCCAAAAAGCGAAAGAAGTATTAGAAGAAATTAGTAAAGATGAAAGAGAAAGATATTTAGCAGAATTAAGAGAAAAATACATATTAGATCAAAAAGCAATAGAGGATGCTGGATATGATAAAGGAAGAGTAGATGAAAAGAAGAAAATTGCAAAAAATCTCCTAAAATTAAATATGTCAATAGAACAAATAGAAGAAGTCACAGGATTAACAGAAGAAGAAATAAAGAATTTAAAATAAATTATATCAAAAAGTTTGAAATATAAATGTAATAAAAATCAACCTATTTTTTCATAGGTTGATTTCTTTAATAGAAAATATGTTATAATGACTATGAATAAAAATGGAAAGGAGAAAAATTATGAATGAAACAATTAAAAATTTAATAGAAAGAAGAAGTTGCAGAAAATTCAAACCAGAACAAATAAAAGAGGAAGAATTACAACTAATTTTAAAAGCAGGAGAATATGCAGCCAATGGGAGAGGAAAGCAATCTCCAATAATGTTAGTCGTACAGAACAAAGAAATCATAGGAAAATTATCAAAAATCAACGCAGAGATAATGGGAGTAAACAATGATCCATTTTTCGGAGCGCCAACAATTGTAATCGTTTTAGCAGATAAAAATGTAAGAACATATATTGAAGACGGAAGTCTAGTTATAGGAAACTTAATGAATGCAGCACATAGCTTGGGAATCGGTTCTTGCTGGATTCATAGAGCAAAAGAAGAGTTTGAAACAGAAATAGGAAAAGAATTCTTAAAACAATGGGGAATACCAGATAATTATGTAGGAATAGGACATTGTATTTTAGGGTATCCAGAAGGAAATTTGCCAGAAGCAAAACCAAGAAAAGAAGATTATATAAGATTTATTGAAAGATAGAGGAAAACTATGGAAAGTATGATTAGAATTAATAATTTAACGAAATTTTATGGAAAATCAAGAGGAATTAAAGATATTCAGCTTGAAATTGAAAAAGGAACAATATATGGTTTTATAGGACCAAATGGAGCAGGGAAAAGTACAACAATAAAATGTATAATGAATTTTATCAATAAAAGTACTGGCGAAATATATGTAAACAACCAAATCATAGACAATAAAAATTATAAATTAAAAGAAGAAATTGGATATTTGCCATCAGAAATACATTTATATGACAACTTAACCGTTAAGAAAATGTTGGATTACTCTGCATCATTCTATAAAAAAGATTGTAATCAAAGAAAAAAAGACTTAATTAAAAAATTGGAAATAGATGAGAATAAGAGAATTGATGAATTATCATTGGGAAATCTTAAAAAAGTTGGAATTGTACTTGCATTAATGCATGAACCAAAAGTAGTAATTATGGATGAAGCAACAAGTGGATTAGACCCACTAATGCAAGAAAAATTTTATGAAATACTGGAAGAAGAAAAAGCAAAAGGAACAACGATATTTTTTTCTTCACATATTTTATCGGAAGTAAAAAGAATTTGTGATAAAGTAGCTATTATAAAAGATGGACAAATTATAAAAATTGAAGATATGGATATATTTGACAAAAATGAAATGTTACAAGTAAAGATTACTTCGAAAGAAATAAATGAAATATTAAGAGAATTAGAAATTGCCAATATAAAAGAAATGAAAAATGATGAGGCAAAATTTATTTATAATGGAGAAATTAATAAATTTATTAAGACAATTTCTAAATATTCCATTTCAAAATTATTAATAGAAGAATTAGATATAGAAGATATATTTATGCATTATTACGAATAAAAGGAGAAGAAATATGTTTAAAAGAGAATTTAAAATTAATTTTAAGAGTTTAATGATGTGGTCGATTACATTACTTGCAATTTATTTCTTAATTTTTTCAATATATCCATCTTTAATAAATGAAGAAACTAAAGAAAGTTTAAAACTTATGATGGAATCAATGCCACAAGAAATACTAGCTGCTTTTAATATGGATATTGTAGGAATTGAAACTGTATTTGGATGGTTTAAAACGGAAGGATATGTATTTTTAGTCCTATTAGGAGGAATTTATTCGGCAATATTGGGAAGTACTATTTTATTAAAAGAAGAAAGTGAAAAAACAATTGAATTTCTATACGCTAAACCTGTAAGTAGAAGTCAAATTGTAACTTCTAAAATTTTATGTGGAATGTTAAATATATTAATTTTTACAACTATTATTACAATCGGAAATTGGATTGGTCTGCATACATCAGAAGATTTTGATTTAAAGCAGTTTTTTATGATAAGTCTTATTCCTATTTTATTATATAATATGATATTCTTTATATGTATATTTATATCTACATTTTTAAAGAAAACTAAAAAAGCAATGTCTTTAGGAATAGGAATTGTTTTTCTATCATATTTTATGCAAATAATTGGAGGCATGGGAGAAAGTATAGAATGGATTAAAAAGATTTCTCTATTTGAGTTTGCATCATCAAGATATATTGTACTTCATAATCATATTCATATGACATATTTATGGGTTGGAATAGGAATTATTATTGCTTGTATTATAGGAACTTATTGTAGATATGAGCATAAAGAATTCAAATAAAAGAAAGGTCTATGCTTTTTAGACACTTTATGGTATACTATAACCGGAGATGAAAAAAATGAAGAAAATTGGATTCACAATAGGAAAATTTGCACCATTACATAAAGGACATGAATATTTAATAGAAAAAGCATTAGAAGAAACAGATGAATTTTATATCGTTATTTATGATACAGATGTAACCAAAATTCCAGTAGAAGCCAGAGCAAAATGGATAACGGATAAATATAAAAATGCGAAAATTCTTTATGCCTATAATAGTCCAAAGCAATACGGATTAGATGATGAAAGTGTGCGAATTCAAATGGAATATTTAACAAAACAGATAGATGGAATACCAGTAAACTGTTTTTATAGTAATGAACCATATGGAGAAAAAGTGGCAGAATATTTACATATAGAAAATAGAACAGTAGATATCAATAAAAAACAAGTACCAATTAGTGCAAGCAAAATAAGAGAAAATTTAGAATATTATAAAACTTTTTTAGAACCTAATATTTATGAAGATATTTGTAGATTTAAAAATACAGAAAAAAGTGAACCATTAGAAGAATAAATAAGTCTTATTACTAGGAGGAAGAGATGGAAGATTTAGAATTAGCAAAAGATGGGAATGAAGAAGCATTTGCAAGATTAATAGACTCCGTAAAATATAAATTATATAAAACACGGTATGTCTATACTAAAAAATGATGATGATACATGTGATGCCATACAAGAAACATTAGTAAGTGCTTATAAAAATTTAAAATCTCTAAGAGAACCACAGTATTTTTCAAGTTGGATTATAAAAATTTTAATCAATAAATCTTATGACATCATCAGAAAAAACAAAAAAGTAAAATATTTAAATGAAAAAATGCAAATAGAAGAAGAAACCTATTATGATATATACAGTAGTGAATCAGAACTAGAAAATGTATTAACACAATTGGAAGAAAATTTAAGATTAGTTGTGGTTTTATATTATTATGATGATTTATCTGTAGCAGACATTTCTAAAATTCTAAATATTCCAGAAGGCACAGTAAAGTCAAGATTATCCCGAGCAAGAGATAAAATTTATAAAATAATAAGAAAAGAGGAGGGGAGAAATGTTGGATAATGAAAAAGACTTATTTATAAAAAATAGACTTCAACAAGATGAGTTTATTTCGAAAAAAGCAGACGACTTATTTCATAATTTTAATACTGATGAAATAAAAAAGCAAAAAGAACAAAAGAAAAAATTAAATCCAAAATATGTAAGAATTGCAGCAGCTTTTGCAACAGTAGTCATCCTTTTTGGAGCAGCAAATGTATATGCAACAACACAAGGATATGATAACATATTTTTTATGATTCAATATTTAACAACAGGTGAAAAAATAACAATTGATGATAAAAATGAAATCCTCTCAGATAGAGATATTGCAATTTCTTTTGAACCGATAAGAATTACAGAAAACATCTCTATACAAATAGCAAATTTACAAATAAAAGAAGATGAGGCAACATTATTTATTAATGTAAATGAAAAGGACTTGGAAACGGATAAAGATACAGTTCCTTTAAGATATAATGTATATGATGCTTCAAGAAATAAACTATGTGAACAAAACAGTTTAAAAGAAGAGGATGAAACATTACAAACATATACGGAAGAATTGAAATTATCAAACTACAATACAGAAAATAGCATATTAGAACTAGAAATTTATAAATCAAACTCTGATTTAATAACAACAATAAAAATAGATTTAAATACAAAATCTATTGAAGTATTAGGAGAAGAAGAAGCATTACAAAAAATATCAGAAATAGAATTAAAAGAATTTTTAGGAAATTCTGTACAATACGAAAATGAAGATGGAGAATCTATAACAGGAACTTGTATAGATGTAACAAATATTTCTTATTGTGGAGGACTGTATACGGTAACATTTACCTATTGCTTTTTAGGAGATGATTCTATTTTTGAAGTAGATATTAATGATTATAATATTTATCAAAATACTTTTACAATAACATTAAATGAAGGCGATGAACAAAATACATTTCAAATTGTTTCAAGAGATAAAGAAATTATTATAAAAAGTAGTGAGGAAAAAGAAGAAGGAAAGCTAGAAATAACAACAGATGATGCTAATGAAAGTAACGAAAATGCTTTTGTAAGTTCTGCTCAAGTAACAGAAACGCAAATAGACAATTATGCATCAACAATGTCTTGGACAGAATACTGGGCCCCAGGACTAAAACTAAAATATCCTACAACATTTCAGTTAGAAGAAGTAGGTGGTACAGCTAGAGGGTCAAGGCAGGGAGAATTATCAACAACAATAACTGGTATTGCAACAGGAGTAAATCCAGAAACAAAAGAAATCATAGAATCCAATATGAAGATTGAAATTTTTGAACCAGAATATATAGAATGTGAAGATGGAGAAGAATACTGCACAACTGTATCTAAAGAATATGGAGGTCCAGAATGTAATGGTTCAGGAATGACATCTAACACAGGATTAGTATGGTATGAAACAAGAGTAGAAGATGAAGAAGAAACAAAAATCATCATTACACATTATGAAGATATTCAATGGGGTTACAAAATGGTAATTACTGTAGGTAATCCTAATAATTATAAAGTAACCAATATTATCAATTGGCTTTTAAATTCTATTAGCATCACAAATTATTAATAAACAAAATAACCTTACCGAAATGTAAGGTTATTTTTGTATGAATATGTTATAATTAAGTAGGGAGATGATAATATGCAAAAAATAGTAATCGTTGAAGATGATGAAAAATTAAGAAATGAATTAAAAATATTTTTAGAGAAAAATGGGTATCAAGCAGTCATATTAGAAAAATTTAATAATGCTGTAAAAGATATATTAAAAGAAAATGCAGATTTGATATTATTAGATATCAATTTACCTTTTACAGATGGAGAATTTATTTGTAAAGAAATAAGAAAAGAATCACAAGTTCCTATTATCATGGTAACGAGTAGAGATAATGAAATTGATGAATTACTAAGTATGAATTATGGAGCAGATCATTATGTAACAAAACCGTTTAATATACAAATTTTATTAGCAAAGATTGCATCTATTTTAAGAAGAACCAATATGTCTGAAATGAACCAAAATAGAATCAACTGTAAAAAATTCATACTAAATGTATCAAAAAGTACAATAGAAAAAGATAATCAAGTATTGGAATTAACGAAAAATGAATTAAAAATATTACATTATCTTGTAGAAAACATGGGAAAAATTGTATCAAGAGAACAAATCATGAGTTACTTATGGGATAGTGAAAGCTTTATAGATGACAATACTTTAACAGTAAATATGACAAGGCTAAGAAATAAATTAGAAGAATTCGGTTTAAAAGATGTAATCGAAACAAAGAGAGGACAGGGGTATATATTAAATGAGATTTCGTGAATTTTTAAAAGAAAAAACAGTTACAATTGCTTTACTCATATTTTCCATTATCACAATTGAAATATTATTAATGATTTATTCTTTTGGGACCGTTATAAAACTTTACATTCCGATTGCTATTATATTTTCTTATGCAGTAGGAATATTGGTAGAATATTATAACAAAAAGAAGTATTATAATCATATTTTAAATAATTTAGAGGAACTACAAGACAAGTATTTAATAGCAGAAATTATGAAAACTCCTAATTTTGTAGAAGGAAAAATTTTAAAAAGTATCCTGGAACAAACAGATAAAGCAATGATAGAAAATGTAAATACATATAAATATCTTCAAGAAGATTATAAAGAATATATAGAATTATGGATACATGAAATTAAAATACCGATTGCAGCAAGTAAAATGATTATTGAAAACAATAAAACTCCTGCAACAATGAGTATAGATGAAGAATTAAACAAGATAGAAAATTATATAGAACAAGCTTTATTTTATGCAAGAAGTAATACTGTCGAAAAAGACTATTCTATTAAGAAAAACAATCTAAAAGATATGGTGAATGAAACTATCAAAAAGAATAAAAATATTTTAATCCAAGATAAAATAAAGATTGATATTCATGATATTGATTTAAGTGTCGGAACAGATAGTAAATGGTGTATTTTTATATTAAACCAAATCATCCAAAACAGTATCAAATACAAAAAAGAAAATGAAGAAAGTAAAATAGAAATATTTGCGAAAGAAAATAAAGAAAATACGGTATTATATATTATTGATAATGGAATCGGAATAAAAGAAGGAGAAATTTCAAGAGTATTTGAAAAAAGCTTTACAGGAACAAACGGAAGAATTATAGGAAAAAAATCTACAGGAATAGGTCTATATTTATGCAAAAAATTATGTGACAAATTAGGAATGGGAATAGAACTTAATTCTATTGAAAATATAAAAACAGAAGTAAAACTAATATTTCCTAAAGAAAGTTTTATTGTTACATAAATGTAAGGTTCTTGTAAGCAAAATCGATGGCAAGCCCTCACCAAAAAAGCTATACTATAAATAAAGAAAGGATGGTAAAAGTATGGAAAAAGTTTTAGAAGTGAAAAACATAGAAAAATATTATGGGAACAAATCAAATTTAACAAAAGCCATAGACAATATAAGCTTTGATGTAAATGAGGGTGAATTTGTAGGAATTATGGGAGCTTCAGGAAGTGGAAAAACGACATTATTAAATTGTATTTCAACAATTGATAGAGTAACAGCAGGAAGCATCACAATAAATAAACAAGAAATTACCAAATTAAAAGGAAACAGCTTAAACAAATTTAGAAGAGAAGAATTAGGTTTTATCTTTCAAGATTTTAATTTGTTAGATACACTAACAGCATATGAAAATATTGCACTAGCTTTAACAATCCAAAAAGTAAATCCAAAAGAAATAGATGCTAGAGTAAAAGAGGTTTCAAAAAAATTAGGAATTACAGATATATTGAATAAATATCCTTATCAAATATCTGGTGGTCAAAAACAAAGAGTGGCATCTAGCAGAGCAATTATTACAAATCCGAAAATAGTATTGGCAGATGAACCAACAGGGGCATTAGACTCAAAATCAGCAAGACAATTGCTTGAAACATTTGAAGATTTAAACCAAAAATTAGGGGCAACCATTTTAATGGTAACACATGATGCTTTTACAGCAAGTTATGCAGATAGAATTATATTTATTAAAGATGGAAAAATCTTTAATGAAATTATAAAAGGAAATGATACAAGAAAAGAATTTTTTGAAAAAATAATTGATGTCCAAACACTTCTTGGAGGTGATTTGAACGATGTTATTTAAATTATCTATTAAAAATATGAAAAAGAGTTTTAAAGATTATGCTATCTATTTTTTAACATTAGTTCTAGGTGTAGCCATCTTTTATATGTTTAACTCTTTAGACAGTCAACAAGCAATGCTTGAAGTATCGCAATCCACAAGAGAAATGATTCGACTAATGATTAGTATGCTTGGAATGGTATCTGTATTTATTGCCATTGTACTAGGATTTTTAATCGTATATGCCAATAATTTCTTGATAAATAGAAGAAAAAGAGAATTTGGTATTTATATGACATTAGGAATGGGAAAAAGACAAATATCCAGCATCATATTAATAGAAACTATATTAGTAGGAATTTTATCCTTAATTGTAGGTATTTTTATAGGTGTATTTGCCTCACAATTTATGTCAATATTAGTAGCAAAATTATTTGAAGCAGATATGAGCGAATTTACTTTTGTTTTTTCAAAAGATGCTTGTATAAAGACTTGTATTTATTTCGCAGTCATGTATGTAGCAGTTATGATATTTAACACTTTAACAATATCAAGATACAAATTAATTAATTTATTAACAGCTGTTAGAAAAAATGAAAAAGTAAAAATAAAAAATCCAATGATTTCGATTTTGGTATTTCTACTTTCAGTTGGAATATTAGGATATGCGTATTATATAGTTACAGGTGGAATATATGAATTAAATACAGAAGAAAAAATGTTAAAACCAATTATAATGGGAATCGTAGGAACATTTGGGATATTCTGGTCTTTATCAGGTTTTATGTTAAGAGTAGTACAATCAAGTAAAAAGATTTATTTAAATGGAACGAATATGTTTGTATTAAGACAATTAAATAACAAAATTAATACAACCGTCATATCTATGACAGTCATTTGTTTAATGTTATTTATGACAATTAGTGTATTATCAGGAAGTTTATCTATACAAACAGCATTAGATTCTGAATTAGAAGAAATGACACCAGTAGATGTAAACTTATTTAAAACAGCAAATTTACCAGAAAGCTATGTAAATTATGCAGGACAAACAATTTATTACACAGAAGAACAAAGAGAAGATTCAAAGCATCCTATAAGTTATACATTAGAAACGAATGGTTATAATATGGCTCATCTTAAAGATATTGTAGAAATTCCTATTTATGCAATTCCAGAATGGACTTTAAGATACAGTTTAGGAAGTTATTATGAAGAAGCAAAATCACAATTCTCAATGCTTGCTTACGAAACT
>CALXUT010000025.1 GCA_944391755.1 uncultured Clostridia bacterium | reverse complement strand
TAAAGACAAAAAAGGTGGACTGATAGTTGATTATATAGGATTAAAAAGATGGCTATTAGAAGCATTAAAAACATATACAAAAAGAGATCAAGGTAAAGTTGTTGACAATACAGAAATAGTAAAAGTCTTAATGGATAAAGTAGAATTAATAAGAGATTTATTTAAAGGATTTTACTATGGACATTTTGCTACAACAACAGATTGTGATAAATATGAAATAATAACAGCTGGCGCTAACTGGATATTAAAAACAGAAGATACACAAAAAAGATTTATGAAATATAGTTATGATGTAAAAAGTTTATATTCATTGTGTGTTGGTGAATTATTGCAAGAAATAAAAGATGAAATATTATTCTTTGTATCAGTTCGTTCTTTTATATCAAAACTATCAGGTGGAAAAATTGATGTAAAAGAAATAAATAGCAATGTAGCAAAAATGTTAGAAAGAGCCATACAAGATGATGAAATGCTACAAATTGGTGAAGTACATAATAGTAATCAATTATCAATATTAAGTGATGACATATTAGACAAAGTTGCTAAAATGCAAAAGAAAAATATAGCAGTAGAAATATTAAATAGAGCATTAAAAGACTATGTAGAACAAGTTGGAAAAGAAAATGTAGTAATGATGGAAAAATTCTCTACTAGATTTCAAAAAATAGTAGCATCATATAATGAAAGAACAAGCGTGGAAGATATAGAAAAAATTATACAAGAAATGATTAACTTAAAAAAAGAAATAGACAAAGAAATGGAAGCTGGAAATGAATATAATCTTTCTACAGAAGAAAAAGCTTTCTTTGATGCATTAGGAGATGATCTCGAAGTTAAAGAGTTAATGAAAGATGAAACTTTGGTACAGATAGCTAAAGAATTAGTTGAGACAGTAAATAAGAACATGACTATTGATTGGGATATAAGAAAAGATGCTAGAGCAAGAATGAGAATTGAAATAAAGAAGTTACTTATAAAATATAATTATCCACCAAACAAAAGTGAAAAAGCCGTTCAAACAGTTATAAGGCAAGCAGAACTTAAATGTAAGGAAAAGAAAGATAGTATATATAGAAACTAATATACCTATAATTGAATTATATGATAAGAAATTGAAAATAAATAATATAAAAAATTAAATTATAATATTAAATTTAAGCAATAGTAAAGGAATAAAAAATGAATAAAGTTTTAATTACAGGGGCGGAAATAGGAAATGAGATGGGATTATGTGGAGGTTGCAGTTCTTTAGACTTCACATGGTTACTTGAAAAACCTTCTACTTTAATATGGGCAGACAAAATATCTATAACAGATATTGCTTTTAAAAAAATTTTAAATAGTGCTAATACGAAAATTGATAAATCAATTAAATTAATATTAGAAATACTAGAATCCCAAAATATGCTTGACATTGTGAAAATAGATAAAAAAATTAGAGAAAAAGTATTTAAAAGAACAGAAATAATTGAAGAAGAAATTATTAAACAGTATATTAGGAAATCTAATAACACAGAAAAAATAGAATTTATTAAGGAAATACAAATAGGTGATTTTAAGTATTGTTTACCGTATCTAGTATCATTATATAGAAAATTAGAAATAGCAAAAATTATTAAAGCTAATTGTTTATTTAATGAAAAAGATTTAAATTATATAAAAAATAAAAAAATAATTAATAATAAGCAAGATATAATCGGCGAAATATTTAAGATATATTTTCCTAATGAAATAGTATTGCATAATTATTTATTTAATGAGAAAAATAACTGTAATGAATGTAAAAAAAGTTCAATTTGTAATGATACATATTTGAGGAAAATAGAGGAGAATATGCAGAAAATATTAAAGTGGAGAGATTATGATGAAATATGTGTTGCAAAACATGAAATAGATAAAATTATAAAAATGAAAAATAGAATAGGAGTTTATTATGATATTCAAGATGTAAAAAAAGAATTTCTAATAAAGCAAAAAGAAATTAATAAGAATATAAAGAAAGTTTTTCCTAGAATAAAAAGATGGACAGAATTAGTGGGAATTTGTTGCTTGCCTGTGACTATATGTTCAGCATCTACAAATAATTATAAAATTACAATAGCATCAGCAACAACAGAAGCTATTGCTAATGGAGTAAAAGGACTATTGAATTATTATGAAAATAAGAATAATTGGGTGGGATTTATAAATAAAAATAAAAATATAAATGATAAAAATTAAATAAGAAAAAATCAAAATAGAGTAAATTTAAAAGAAATAAAGAGTGTTTACAAAAAAATAAAATTGTTATATTATATATATAGGTGATCAAGAGAGTAAATGAAAAAATATAAAATTAAAAAAGTTGGAAAAGACTTTAAATTTATACCTGAAATAAACAATAAAGGGACTAGAAAAAAAAGAGTTGTATTAGACAATAAAGGAAATAAAGCGATTTTTAAATATGAAATGTATGATAAAGGATGTTCGGAAGCTTGTTCTGAAAAATTAAGTTATGAAATTGCAAAGATTCTTGAATATGAATGTGCACATATAGAATTAGCATTAGATGAGAATGATGAAATAGGAATATTAAATTATTTATTTGTTAATTTACATGAAGAAGAACATATAGATGCAATATCGTATTTAAAGAAAAATGATGAAATAAGAAGTCAATTTTATACATTAGATAATATAAAAAAATGTCTAGATATGTTAGATAAAGAGTTATTTTATCAATTTTTAAAAATAATGGTATTTGATGCTTTAGTAGGAGAACAAGATAGACATGAAGAAAATTGGGGAATAATGAGAATAAATGGAAAGTACAAATTATCTCCTTTATATGACAATGGATGCAATTTATTAAGAGAATTCCGTAAAGAAGACTTTGCTATAAAATATTATAATGGTTTGAAAAATTTTGATACTTATATAAAAAAAAGTAGTACATTAATATACAAACAAAATGGGAAAAGATATAAACATTTTGAACTAATAGAATATCTATATAATAGTTATCCAAATCAAATAAGAAAAGAAATTTTAAATTTAGAAAAACTAACAGATTCGAAAATTGAAGATATAGTTAATAAAATGCCAGATAATATAATAACAATAAAACATAAAGAATATATAATAAGATATATCAAAACAAGAAAGAAAATATTATTAAATATAATAAATAGGTAAAGGAAGTGAGTGACATGGCAAATAAATTATGGCTGATTTGGAAAGAACCAAAAGAAAGAAGAAGATTTATTATTGGAGAATTGACATATGCAAATAATAAATACAGGTTTAAATATATTAATCCCGAATTAAATGATGCAAAAAAAAGAGGTCTTGACTTTTTTCCTGGATTTGATGATATACAAAAAGAATATGTGAGTGATACAGGTTTATTCCCGAATATAGAGACTAGACTACCAAATACTGCTAGACCAGAATATTTAGAAATTTTAAATTTATATGATTTAGATATAGATTCTAGCAAAATGAAAATTCTAGAGAAAACAAAAGGAAGACTACTAACAGACAATTTTGAATTTGTACCTGTATTTGATAAAAATAAGATTGAATTCGAAGTAGCTGGAACAAGTCATTCGGAAGATATTAAGAAGTATAAGAATATTTTTGAAGTAAATGATGATTTGGTTTTAGAAAGAGAAATAGACAATAGATATGATGAATATGCAATTAGAGTGATTTGTAAAAAGAATGGAAATGTTTATTATTTAGGATATGTTCCTAGATATTATTCAAGGGAATTATCAGAAATGCTAGATAAAAATGTGAAATATTCAGCAAAAATTAAGTATTTAAATTTTGAAAGTAAATTAAATGATGAAGATATTACGGCAGATGTTAAATTGATTTTTAATAGTAAATAAACGATAGGAATTATTTTATTAGATAGAAGTTATAAAGTTATGCTAGATTGTGCATAGCTTTATTTTTATATAATGGGAGAGGATGCACTTCATTTTAGGGCACCCTCAAAATTTAGAACATAAAACTAAAAATAATAATTTATTAGTAATCAAAATTATGTTATTATAAAGTAGCTTAAAAATTTTAATAATAAATACAAATTTAAAATATAAAAAATTTTTTATTAATTTAAAGAATTAGTTTAATACTATTACGAAAACCATTTACATAATACTTCTCATTCCAATAAATACAGTAATTTAATAGTTCCTCTCTAAAATCATCAAGAATATCAGAAACATAATCAGAATCTTTATCAGGAATAACATCAAGAATCTTTTCGCAAAAAGTATCATAATTAAGAGCATGTTTTTTATCTTCGTCAGTTAAATTAGTTTCTAATTTTTCAAATCTAAACTCTAGCCAATCTCTTAATAATTCATTATCCTCATTATTTGTATTCATATCATTAAAACAACAAAAACATTTTCTGTTCATAATCAAAACCTCCATAAATCTAAATGAATTACAAAATTTTCTTCAAAAATTTTGCATACTTAGACTGTAGCAAACAAGCTTTAACAGTCTGAATAATTGGGCTCGAAATGGGCACACAACTGCCCAAAAATGAACCAAAATCACATAAATTTACAAAGTCAAAAAATTGGGCACATCAAATATACCAACAAATACAGCTCGAAACTAGATTTACCAATGCTTTGCGAGCTTTACTCATAACCCGAAGGTACTAAACACAATTTTCCATTAGAAAATATAGAAAAAAACTGACAAGATTTTAGCAGCAAAAATGATGGCAATATTTATTTACATAAAAAATAAAGAGAGACTTATCACAACTGAAATAAAAAATAAATGATAACTACTTTATCAAAAGGGAAAAGAACCATTTTAATTAAAAAATTTCTAATAACTAAAATTCACTTCAAAAGAAAGAAATTATAAAACACATACAAAAATAAATTACTTATAAAAAATATAAAAGTAACCAAAAAAAGAATTCAAAAAATATTTAGCTAAAAACTTAGAATAAAATCACAACGTATCACAAAATAGAATAACAACAAACATAAATAATTTGACAATTTTCGACTTTTAATTTATAATAGCTTGTAGATTCGGTATAGCACCTTATCTGCAAGTAAAATAAAAAATATATTTAGTATAGAACTTTATATAGAAAACAAATAAAATAGTAATATTTTCTTTGTTTATTTTGGCTTGCAATAGGTCTATCTGTTTCAGATAGATTTTTTTTGTTTAATAGGAAAAACGACTTTTTCTATTAAATAAACAGCCACAATTGCTATTGCTATTACTTCTAAGATATCCTAAATTCAATAGGAAACTCAAATCGGCAATAACAAATAGCAATTAAGGGTATTGATTTATTAAAAAGGAGGTCATAATATGGCAAAAAAAGAAAAAGTACTAACACAAGAAAAAGTAAGTAAAGAAAATAATATTATGAAAGGAGAAAATTTAGTCGCAAACGAACCAAATGCAAGAATATTAATATCAGCATTACAACATATAGGATATGATGACATATCAGCAATTGCTGATATTATAGATAACTCCATTGATGCAAATGCAACAGAAATAAAGATATTTATTGATAAAGACGAGAATTACAAAATAAAAATTACAATTGTAGACAACGGACAAGGAATGGATATGGCAACTTTAGATGAAGCTTTAAAGCTAGGTTCAAATACCATACATGAAGACATCGCAGACCTAGGAAAATTTGGAATGGGATTAAGTACAGCAGGGTTAGCATTAGCCAATAAAACGATAGTATTAACAAAAAATGCAGAAAGCTCAAAAATACTAAAAAGTAAGACAGATGTTAATATAATAAAAGAGAAAAATAAATTCGTCAAAATACTTGAAGGAGCAAATGAAGAAGAAACTGTTTATTTCAAGAATATGGTTAAAAATGATAGTGGAACAATTATCATTTTAGAGGACTGCGTAGGAATAAAATCAAGTGAAGCATCAACACTAAAAGAAAAAGTAGTAAAAAATGTAGCAAGAGTATTTAGAAACTTTATGTCTAAAACCGCATTCTATGTTAATGACATAAAGATTGAACCTGATGATCCTTTAAGATTAAAAGTAAAAAATGATGAATTAAAAGGAACATTATTTAGTGAAGAAGACTATACAGTAAAATGGAAAGATAAAAATAATGAGGAAAAAAACGGCAGTATCCATATTAAATTATCAGTATTGCCAGAATGTGATGCTAATATCGCAAGAAAAATGGGATTTAATATGGTAAATCAGGGATTTTCAATATTAAGAAATAATAGAGAAATTGCTTATGGATATCTACCTAAATGGGATGGAATAGCAAGACACCCAGATTTGAATAGATTTAGAGGAGAAATATCATTTTCCTCAGAAATGGATGATGCGATGGGTGTTAACTTTAGAAAAAATGGTATAGATATGGTAGATTCTATAAATAATGCTTTAAGATTTGCAATATCACCACAAATAAAAACAATAAGATCAAGAGGCAGGAAGAAGGCTAAAGTTTCTACAGAAGAAAGAGAAGACCATGAAAATGCTGAAAAAATGTTAAATAAAATGTCAAAAATATTAACATTACCAAAAGCAAAAAAAGAAGTTAGAAATGGAGGAAAACATACTAAAGAAGATGAAAATAATGAGCAACAAGAGTCACAAGATAAGAATGGCAGAATTCCAAACAAAACACAAAATATTTCTGCAATAGCTCAATTTGAACTAATTCATATGGGAGAAACAGGAGATATTTATAGAGCAGAACAGATAGGAAAGAAAATAGTAATATCATGGAATGTTGATCATCCGTTTTATCAAAAATTTATAGCCGAAAATTTAGATAATAAAAATGTTATTAAAATAGCAGATTTTCTAATATATACATTAGCTTCTGCACAAATACAATTTATGGCAGATGATGACGAGAAAAGTACAATTATGAGTAATATTATATCAACGATGAGTACCAATATGAGAAACTTATTATCATAATAGGAGGAACAAATATGAAAAATATATTTATAGAATATCCAAAATGTTCAACATGTCAAAAAGCAAAAAAATGGTTGATAGAGAATAACATAGAATTTAAAGATAGAAATATTGTTGAAGAAACACCAACAATAGAAGAATTAGAACAATGGATAAAAATAAGTGGGATAGAAATAAAAAAGTGGTTTAATACAAGTGGATTAAAATATAAAGAACTAAACTTAAAAGATAAGTTATCCAATATGAGTGATGAAGAAAAAATAAAATTACTATCCAGTGATGGAATGCTTATAAAAAGACCTTTACTAATATCAGATAACCAAATTTATATTGGGTTCAAAGAGGAAAAATGGAGAAGCTTATTACAATAATTAAAAAATCGAATAGAAAAGTTTAAAATATTAAAATTACATAATGAGCTTTTTTATTAATAAAAGGGATAATGCAACCTATTAATAAATAGGTTGTTATTTTTTGTCGAAAAATATATTGTAGATACAATATTCGACAAACTTTGCAATAAAAGTTTGATATAATTTTTTAGGGGGAAAATATATGAAAAAGAATAAATTTAAAATAATATCAATTTTACTGATTATCTTAAGTATAGTATCAATAGGAATTAATGGATATGCCCATTCAGGAAGAACAGATGCAAATGGAGGACATAGGGATAATAAAAACAAAAGTGGACTAGGAAGCTATCATTATCACTGTGGGGGATATCCAGCTCATTTACATACAAATGGAGTTTGTCCATATACGTCTAATTCATTAAATAATGAATCAACATTGCCATCCAATAATAGTAGTTCATCTAATAATAGCAATTCATCAAGTTCTTCATCTTCAAATAAAGAACCAACAAATACAACAACCACTACTGTTGCTGTAACAGGAATTCAAATAGAGAAAAATGTAGGAAATATAGAAGTAGGAAAAAGTGAAGTACTAACAGCAATAATAACACCTAGTAATGCAACAGATAAAAGCATAAGTTGGGAATCAAGTGACGAAAGTATTGCTACAGTAAATTCAAAAGGAGAAGTTGTTGCTCAAAAAGCAGGAACAGTAAATATAACTGCAACAACATCTAATGGAAAAACGAGTACAATAAAAATAAATATAATAGAACAGTCAAAAGCAGAAAATAATAATAATATAATAAAGACATCAACATCTAGCAATAATACTGCTAATAATATAACAAAAAATAATCAAGAAACCTCAAACCCATTAATTGGAATTCTAACATTAGGTGTATTAGGAGGTGGAGGATATTGGGGATACAAAAAATACAAAAATAAGAGAAAATAGTTTTTTGAATTTAGTATATAAAATGTATTAAAAGAATTAGGAGGAAACAGTATGGAAGAAATAGACTATAAATTCCCTGATAATAATTTATTAATAATCAATGATGAAAAGAATGAAATAAACCATGATAATGAGAAGAAAAAGATAGAGAATTTTTTTAAAAGTTACAAAATTGATATAGATTGTAAAGATGTTTACATAGGAGTTAATTCTGTAACATATGTTATTGACTTAAAATACAAGACCAAAGTTAGTAAAATTAAAAGCTATAAGGAAGATTTAATGCTAAATTTTAATGCTATAGATGTAGAATTTGAAGTTGCCATCAATGGAACAACTTATTTAGGAATACATTTAATAAGAGAGAAAAACGAGGTATTAATGTTAGGAAATTTTATACAGTCCAAAGAATTTGTAGAAACTAATGTGAAAATTCCTTTAATAATAGGAAAAGATTTTAATGGTAAAATTGTAATTGAAGATTTAACTGAATTGCCACACTTATTAATAGCAGGGACTACAGGAACTGGAAAAAGTAACTTACTAAGCACATTTATAGTTGATATCATATATAAATTGAAGCCAACAGAAGAAAAATTGGTATTAATAGATACAAGAAAGACAAACTTTACAAGATTTGACTCATTACCACATTTATTAATTCCTATTATTACAGATACACAAATTGCGATTGGAGCATTAGCATATTTAATACAAGAAATGAATAATAGATATAAATTATTTGAAGAGAAAAAAGTGGATAATATAGATAGTTATAATACAATTGCTACAGAAAAATTACCTAGAATTTCAGTAATGATAGAGGATTTTTATGATTTAATGCTGGACACAGAAAATGAGATAGAAATATATATTCAAAGATTAATACAAATGTCTAGAGCTTCAGGAATAAATATAATAATATCCACACAAAGACCATCTACAAATATAATAACAGGGGTCATAAAAGCAAATATACCATCCAGAATAGCTTTTAAAGTACCATCACAAATAGATTCAAAAACTATAATAGATTCTGCAGGAGCGGAAGATCTTTTAATGTATGGAGACATTCTTTTTACGAAAAGTGAATGTAAAATAGAAAGAATTCAAACACCTTATATTACTGACAATGAAATAGAAAATATAATGAATGAAATAAAGAGGTATTGAATATATTTAAATACCTCTTTTAGATATAAAATTTTACTTTTATTTATAAAATCATCAATATCTATTTTCTAAAAAAAATATACCACCACCTAAATATCTATAAAAAGTTTCATTCTTTACATAACGAAATAGATTTTCGCTATTCTCTAATAATAACATGTTCAAAATACTGCTCTTGAAAATCTGTCAAAATTTCGATTTCTGAATCGCTAAATAATTTATTTTCAGGAACAATAACTAATTTATCATCATTGTCATTAAGTCTATGTATAATTGCAATACACTTACCATAAAAAGTATTTACAGGAGTATTGACTCCTAAAATATAAGCATCTAATTCCTCTCCATCTCCACTAATCGTATTAGGGATATAACCATAGTTTACAGGATAAATAAAATCATATTTAGGGTGTTTACTGCCAAGAGGTCTATCAACTTTTACAGTTAAAAATTTCCCTAAAAAATCAGTTGCAGTATTCAAAACAAATTCCTCATTTTTCAAAAATTTATAATAATTATAATCTGTTTATTAAAATTTTACATATCCCAGAATTTCAAATTCATATTCTGGTTTAGTTATTTTATCTTCATCACCATATTCATATGTACCAAATTCTCCTTTTCCATTATTAACCATAACAGTAGTATAATATTCTTTTTCGCTATCTTCATCTCCACCAGATTTTAAGATTATTTTTAAAGCTACTAGATATGTACCTTTTTTTTCTTGAGTAATTATTAGTCCTGTTCCTGTATAACTAGTACTATTTTCTGTATATGTAAAATCTGTAGTTTCAGATTCTATTGTAAAATTAGCTACTTCAAATTTCGCTTTTTTAAATATTGAAAATAATGCAATTATGATTAATATTAATAATGCTACACCTAATATTATATATTTCTTATTAAAAAAGGGGCTGTTATTCTTTTCACTATGTTTTATTGTTTCCTTATTATCATAAAATCTTAACTCTACTTCAAATCCATATGGTTTATTTTCAGTTTTTATTTCATTATCTGTTTGATTACAATATTTTGCATTTCCCCCTAGAATAAATATATTACCCTTTAAGTCTAATTCGTTATTATTAATCCATTCTTCAATTTCAGAAACTCTATTAAATGGTACATATCCTATATGAAAACAGTCGTCTCTAAAGTCTTTTATAAATACTTTATAAGTTTTTCTTTCTTGATAATAACATTCTTCTATATAACCTCTAAATTCCTGTCCTTGGTATTCTGTAACATATAACTTCTTTTCTATAATTTCTCTATCAGTACATCCATTATATATTTTATCGCAATATCCTTTAGTCCTATATTCATTTAAAATATCTTCAATCCCTTTTTGTACAATTATTCCGTCTTCATTTTCTTCTATTGGTAGTATTTTAAAGATTATTTTTTTTACTAACATATTTTTATCCCCCTCCTGACAATATCTTACAGTATTATGCAAAATATTGCAACTATTTTACAAATTTTGTATAATGTTTTTGAAAAGTGAGGTGAAATTATGAATATTACTGATATTATTGCTTTAATAGCTTTAATTGTTGCTTTTTATGGTGCTGTTTTATCTAGTTTTCTTTATTATAAAGAACTTTTACATATAAAATTAATATGTTTAGATAAGAACTACTTCTCTTTTTCTAAAAAGAATCAAGTTTGCGATAAAGAAGGTTTTTGTTATTGGTGCTATAATGAAAAGCTATATTCTCTTGCTATCCATGTTCAAATTCGCAATAATTCCAAGATAAATACTACTATAAATAGTTTTATATTAAATAATAAATACATTATAGATAGTTCTTCTAATATAGATAGTCGATTTTCAACAGGATTTTATAAGGAAAATACATATATATTCGACAATTCAATTAAAAATATTAAACCTTTAATTCCTTTAATATCTTTAAATTCTTATGAAACAATCGAAGGTTATTTGGTATTTAATAATGTTACTGAACTTCCTTCATTTTTAAAACTCACTGTTGATACAGTCCAAAAAAATAAAAATTTTAAACTCAAAACCACTATTATTGATTGTAGAAAAATTTCATAATTAGCAAAATAATTATGAAAATTACATTCAACTAATTAAGCATTACTAATATTAGTAATGCTTCCTTTTTTGTTCTTCATTATAAATCTTACTTAGTATCGGATTCATTTGGTGAAAAACTTTCTAGGCCACTAATCTTTCAGAATTTCTTACATATTTTTATTATTCGGTTGGAGATAATTCATTTCTTATTACTGATTCATCTACACCTAATAATTTTCTTAAAAAGCTAAATAATAAATTGGGTGCTATTAATATTCAAAATACATATCAAGTTCAAATTTGACATTTCTAGAAAGTTATGAAAGTACTTTAGTTCTTTAAAATTTATAATTTTAATAATATTGCTACAAACATATAAACATGTTTTATATATACGTTAGTCGTTATAATTTTCGATTACTGAATACTGCTATGTGTTTTAATATTTTCATATTTGTGTTATCTCTAAAATATTATATATTTTATTTGTAGTAATTTTTTGTTGCATAACTTGAAAGTATTATTACGAATCTCAGAAAAGAAACTAAAATACAATTTTCTGAAAGTAGACAGATATTTAGGTATGATATACAAGTAGATGCTTCTATGGAATCTTCTGAAATAGCTAAAAAGATCGGTGATAAAAAATGAAAGAACAAGGAATTAAAGATGCAGAGGAAAATGGCATTCTAAAACTAGTAAAGAAAAATGCTGAAAGTTTAATTACAGGTTTTGTGAAAACTAACGAAGAATTTAATGATTATAATATAGTAAAGATAAATAAAAGAGGGAAACATTTAAAATATGTAGTATATTATTATAAGGTAATATATTTGAACCACCAAATATAGCTGAACTCATTTTTGAGTTGGAAGCTACGGGTGGCAAATGATTACCTTTTTTTATTTAATAATAATTCAACATTACAATTCCAAAAACACACAGAAAATGGTATAATTATGAAAAAAGAAAGGGGTAGTTGAGCCTAGTTACTCGACAAACAAAAAATGAATTATCAAAGTAACATTGAAAAATACTATGACAACACAGAAGCAGACAAACCTAGAAAAAATGTAAAATATTTTACCGAAATAGAACCCAACACAGGAAAAGCAATAGAGCTAGGGAGTGGGGCAGGAAACGATACAGTTTATCTAATAAAAAATAATTGGAACGTATTAGCAATAGATAGAGAAGATGTTCAAGAGAGAATATCTAAAAGGTTAAACACAGAAGAACAGAAAAAATTCAGATTTCAAAAACAAAATTTTGAAGAAATAAAGTTAGAAAAAGCCAATTTAATAGTAGCCAATTTCAGTTTACCATTTTGTCATAAAAACAAGTTTAATGAATTATGGAATAAGATAAAAGAAAATATATTGTCTAATGGATACTTTGTAGGAAATTTCTTTGGAGTAAAAGATGAATGGAAACTTAATAAAACGGATATGACATTTTTAACAAAAGAAGATATAAGAAAACTATTCGATGAATTTGAAATGATAAGATTCAAAGAAATTGAAAAAGATGGAAAAACAGGAATGGGAAAAATAAAACATTGGCATATATTTGACATTATAGCAAAGAAAAAAATAGACAAATAAGCTCTAAAACAAAACACAAACCTAAAACTAACCAGATAATTCATTGAGGATTATCTGGTTTTCTGATATCATAAAAGAAATATTCAAAAAAATAACAACAAAAGTGAATGATACAAATATAAATAATCCCAACAGAATAAAAATTGATAACAAGTGCACCAATACAAAACAATAAAAACGTCTAATATATAGAATATATGTACATATATACAATGGAGGAATAAAAGGTGGAAGAACTCGTAAAAAGAGCCAAAAATAATGATGAAGAAGCATTTGATGAAATAATATTAAGTATAGAAAAAGAAATGTATTTAATTGCTAAAGCAAGATTAAATAGTGATGACGATATTGCAGACGCAATGCAAGAAGCAGTTCTATCATGCTATAAAAACATACACAAATTAAGAGATAATTCGCTATTTAAATCATGGGCAATAAGAATTTTGATAAATAAATGCAATGATATTTACAAAAGAAGAAAAAGAAATATAGTATCTATAGAAAAGGACAACATAGAAATAGAAGACAAAACTAATAATGAAAGCAATTTATCATTTTACATATTAATTAGAAGCCTAAATGAAGAAGAAAAGACAATACTAACATTGTATTATTATTTTAAATACACAACAAAAGAAATAAGTAAGATATTAAAAATCAATGAAAATACAATAAAAAGTAAAATCATAAGAGCTAAAAATAAATTAAAAAAAGAATATGGAGGTGAAGAAGCATGAAAGATATTGATAAAATATTAGAAACAGCAAGTATGGAAGAAGTAGAAATACCTCAAAAAATACAATATAGAGTGCGATATACCTTAAAAAATAAATCCAGGAATAAAAAGCATCCTATTATGAAAAAATTAGTTATGACAATGGCATTCCTAATAGTCGTATTTATAGGAAGTATAGGAGTATATGCCGTAAATGGTGGAACTATAGCAGGAAAACCTATTACAGAATGGTTAGGCATTAAATTCTCAGACGAGTATGAAAATTATAAAGTAAATGTTGAAGGACAAGAATTAATAGACAATGAAACGAGTATTGATTTAACATCAACAGTATGTGATGATGGATTTACAATTTTAGAATTTGATGTTAAACTAAGTAAAGAAGATAAAGAAAAGCTAAAGATAGGGGAACCAATATTAACAGAAGAATATATAAATAGTACAGATGAAACTATTCAAGAGGAAAAAGAAAGGGTAATATCAGAATATAGTGATAAAACAATAGATTCCATATATATCTCTTTCAATAATAAATTAATAACGGATGAAACTGGAACATATTTAGAAGGCCTAAATAATTATAGTATAACAATAGATGGTAAAGATTTTTGGATAAGACCAAGATCTGTGCAAACCACAACCAAGATATCTGATTACGAATATAAAGTATATCAAATGTATTTCTTAACAGACAAAGAACTAGGAACAAAACAAGAATTTACAATAACATTAGGAGATATAGTAATAGAAGCAAATGATACGCAAATCAATGAAAAACAAGTATATGTACCAATAAGTGGTGAATTTAATATAAAAGTATCAAAAGAAAAAGCAGTAGAAAACACAAAAATAGTAGAACCAGAATGTGAAGAAATCAAATATAAAGATATGACAAAGAAAGTAGAAAAAGTAATGATAACGCCATTACAAACAATTGTTAAAATTTCAACAGTATATGAAAACTTAAATCTAGAAAAATTAACAGATACAGAAAACGAGAATCATATCAATATAATAGAATATGAAGCATCTGATGAAGATGGAAAAAATTTAAGTGTATTTTCATACGAGACTAAGAGAACAGTAACCTATGCAGATGGAAGAGTTGAAGAGTGGGAACAAGGAGATATTGGAACTTCTAAAAAATTTTCAAATGGAAAAATGGAATTAACAGAATATGTTATCATCGAGAAAAAAGAAGATAGTCCAAACATAAAAATCAAACTGAAAGAAAGAATAGAAACAGAAAATGTAAGAGAATATATTCCAATAGGTAATTTTAATATTAAACTAGAAGAACCAACAAAATAAAAATATAATGAAAGGAAGGATTACTATGAAAAAAGGGATAATCGTATTTTTGATAGTATTAGTAGTATTATGTGGAGGTTTTATTATTTATTATATAATGGATAGTAGAGATATAGACCAAGAGAATGGAAATAATAACACAACAGGAAATAATGATGAAACACAAAGCAATACGGTTGATGAAAGTGATGATGGCACATTTATTGTTAAAAATGTAAAAAATGAAGATTTTAACACATATTACAAAAAAATAGAAGTTATTGATGAAGCAGAAGATTGTGTAAAGGTAGAGAAAAAGGATAATAAATTAATTTTAAATTTAATCGAATCAGATACGAATGAAATATTATTTGAACGTGGAAGTGTTGTTTCATATGATGAAACATATACAATAAGCAATGTAAATGCAAATGATGTAAAAACAATTTTTTATGGTGCAGAAGGGCAAGATATAGGTTATCCTTTAGTATTACTATTATTAAATGATGGTACGGTAAAAGCTATTGATATTCAAAATGGATATCAAACAGGAAACTTTATAGCCAAAAATATTTCAGGAGTTGAAAATATTGTAAAATTTGAACAAGTAGATGTAACTCCACCAAATGATAGTGGATTTATAGGAGTTGTTGCTATTTCAGAAGATAATACAATATACTCTATTCAACATCAATAATAGGAAACAACAACAAGAATAAAAAACACATTAGTATATAAGTTGATTTATACTAATGTGTTTTTTGATTCTTAAATTTAAAAAAGTAAGAGAATATACAAATTCCCAATAATAGAATAAAAAAAATAAATAAAATAAATAATTCTTCAAATCTTTCTCCATTTGATATAGTATATAAGTAAAATATATAATTAGAAATCATAATTATTCCACCTTTAGATTAATCATTAGTATTTTTATATACCATATTTTACCAAATGAAAAATTATAAGTCAATATATTATATTCAAAATAATATTATATATACAAATTATTTACTTGCTATAAAAATAGATAAATTTTTAATAATTTCCAATGCCGCAAAAATTTCTTCTTCTGAATGATTCGCAATAAGTTCTTTAGTTTCTTGTATGACTGTGTCATCTAATCCAAATAAAATATAATCAGAAGAATGACCAGATAAATCTCTTAATTTTCTAATACTACTATACACTAAATTCCCTTTACCTTCTTCCACTAATCCTAAAAACTGACCGGAAACTCCAATCTCTTTGGCAAGTTGAGTTTTTGTCATCTTTAATTCATTTTCTCTTATGTTTTTTATTCTTTTACCACGAGCAATTTTTTCTTTTTGTTCTAAAATATCTACTGAAATTTTTCTCATACTACAATTCTCCTAACTATTTTTTATAAATTTTACAATATAATAATAACAAATGTATAGAAAAATATTCTATGGAAATATGGTAATTTTTGAGCATTTATGGTATATTATGAACGATAAAAAACTATAAAAGGAGGAATGATATGGAATCCAAACCTATGAAAATTTTAATTATAGAAGATGACGTTAATGATTGCAATGCATTTATAAACTGTGTTAAGAAAAGAGATGATATACAAATTGTCGCAATAACAGATTCAGATATTGAAGGTTTAAAATATGTAAGAACAAAACATCCAGAAGGAATTGTCTTAGATTTGGAGTTAAATAATAGTATAAGTGGAAATATAGATTCCTTAGAATTTTTATCAAATTTAAAGAAATTAAATTTGAATGATGAACCAATAGTAATTGTTACAACACATGTAAATTCAAAAAGAACATATGATATACTTCATAGAAATGGTGTAGATTTAATACTTTATAAGGATCAACCCAAATATTCTTGTGAACATGTCTTAAATTGTTTTGTTAATTTAAGACATGTTTCTCCGAATCAGAAGGAAAGAACGATAGAAGAAGAGCTTGAAGATAATGAAAACAAAATATCTGAATGTATTTGTCATGAATTAGATTTGATTGGCGTAACACCAAAATTAAAAGGAAGACAATATATACATGATGCAATTTTGTATTTAATACAAAATGAAGATAGCAATATTAATGTCATTCAACATTTAACAAAGGTGTACAAGAAATCTGGTAATACCATTACGAATGGAATACAAAATGCAATTATTCATGCTTGGAGAGTTTCACCAATAGAAGATTTAACTACTTACTATACAGCAAGAGTAAATTATGAAACAGGTATACCAACACCAATGGAGTTTATTTATTATTATAAAGATAAAATCAAAAAATTAATCTAGTATTTATATACTAGATTTTTTTATTTTTCGCCATTTTTCGTCATTTTTTTCTATCACCATTTACCGTCTATCTCACCCTAGATAAATGGTATTTTTTTTGTGACAGGGAAACCTGAAACAAAAGAAAAGGTGGTGGGAGATATGGATTGGTATGAAGCATTATTAGCATGGATTGCTTATTGGTTATAATAATTGGAATTATTAAAATTTTTAAAGTAGAAGTAATACTAAATAACTTGTATTGCTTCTATTTTTATTATATAATCAAAATAAAAAAGGAGTAAAATGATAAGTATAGATAGTGTATGGTTTCATAATATAGAAATATCTTTTTATATAAATTTATTAAGAAATTTTATTATGGCTATTAGTGTGTATTTAACATTTAATAAAATTATTGATAAAAAGATTCAGAAAAATATAAAACATTATATATTATGTGTTTTGGCAGAAATTCTAATATCTTTTTTTAGTGTATTAATAGAAAGAAAATCTAATACTGTTATAGGATTAGTTATTTTCTGCTTTTTACAGTCATTATTTTGTTCAAAAGTAACAAATAATAATATAGGATACACAATTGTAATAGTTACTATTTCTATGAGTATTAATTATATTTTGTTTATATTTGCAGTTATTTGTACTTTTATACCATGTATATTATTAAACATAGTCAATGAAATAATAAATTTCTTTATAGTAATGGTCTTTTATATTGCTTTTATGTATTTATTTTTTAAGATAAATAGAATAAAATACGGAATAGTTTTTTTGAAAAATAATTTTAAAAATAAATACTTTGATATTATTATGTTAAATATTAGTTTAATAGTAATATTTTCAGTTACAATATTATCAATAGAGCAGTTTTGGATTTCTAAAAATTTGTTTATAGGTTTTATAGTTTCTTGTATCATCATGTTCATCACAATCCAAAAATCCTTACAATTATACTATAAGCAAAAGTTACTAATCCAAGACTTAAACGAAACCAAAGAAGAATTAGAAAAGAAAAAGCGAGAAATAGAGCAACTAGAAAAAGAAAACTTAAACTTCAGCAAGAAAAGTCATTCATTAGCACACAAACAAAGAGCATTAGAATACCAAATAAATCAATTATTATTAAAGAGTGAAATTGCGGAAGAAGCAAAAATAAAAACAAACATAGAAACAGAATTAAATAGCAAAACGGAAAAAGAACATACCAACTTAGAAGAACTTACAAAAGTAAAAGACGAAATCAACAAGTTATCAAAAGAAGTATATAATAAAACAGCAACAGTAGAACTAAGTAAAACAGGAATATTCGAAATAGACAACATATTAGAATACATGCAATCAGAAAGTAACAAAAATGATATAGACTTTAACTTACAAATAACAGGGAACATTTATCATATGATAAACAATATAATAGACAAAGAAGACTTACAAATACTATTAGCAGACCACATAAAAAATGCAATCATAGCAATAAAACACGCAAACAATATCAACAAAAGTATTTTAGTAAAACTAGGGAAGATAGAAAATGTTTATAGTTTATACATATATGACTCTGGAATAGAATTTGAAAAAGAAACACTCATGAACTTAGGAAAAAAGCCAAGTACTACACATGCAAAAGATGGTGGTACAGGAATGGGATTTATGAACACATTTGATACACTAAAGAAATATAATGCAAGCTTAATAATCAATGAGATAGGAAAACCTAGTAAAGACAATTATACAAAAGTGTTAATTATAAAATTTGACTATAAATGTGAGTTTAAACTAACTTCTTATAGGCAAGAAGAAATTGGTGAAATTTCAGAAAAACTATTAGACAAATCCACAACAAGTGATATAATTGTGGAAAACAAATCATAAAATTAAGCCCAAAATGAAAAGAGAGGTGGTAAAATGGCAGAACTATGGGATATATATGATATTAATAAACAAAAGACAGGAAAAACAGGAGAAAGAGGAAAATATGAATTTAAATCAGGAGAATACCATATAGTCGTAACAGCTCTTATCATAAATTCCAAAAAAGAGATACTAATCAGTAAAAGAGCAGCAACCAAAAAAACGCATCCACTAAAATGGGAATGTAATGGAGGTTCAATATTAGCAGGAGAAACTAGCCTAGAGGGAATGATAAGAGAAATAAAAGAAGAATTAGGGATAGAACTTTTGTCCAAAGATGCAATATTTCTAAAAACAATTAGAAGAGATAAATTGCCACCAGATTTTAAAGATATTTGGATATTTTATAGAGATGTAAATATAGAAGATATAAAATTCACAGACGAAGAATCTGTAGAAGCAAAATGGGTAACAATTGAGGAATTTTTACAGATGAAAAAAGATGATAAAGTTGTAAAAACAATAGAAATAGGAAAAGAAGAATATGAAGAAGCTTTAAAGTTAATAAATGAAAAATATAATTAAAGATTGTACTCATAAATGACATATCAATGAGGAAACTATTAAGAGGGAAATTAAGTGAAAAACGAAAACTTAATTTTCCTCTTTTAATTTAAATATTTCTGTTCAATTTTAGCCTAAGAATTTTTATTTGTAATACATACCTTGATATAAATTCTTCTCTTTCAATAATTTATCTAAACCATTTACAATCCACTTTTTATGTGTATTCCATAAAGGAGCAACTAACAAATCTTTAGGAGCATCACCAGAAACTCTATGAATAACGATATCAGGACTTATATGTGTTAAAACATAACTAACAGAATCAAGATAATATTCTAAAGAAATCGGATGATATTGACCATTATAAAACATATCAGCAAGAACCGTATTTTTTACAACATAGGTGCAATGAATCTTTAAACCTTGAATAGAATGTTTATTAATAAAAGCAACGGTATTTTTTAAATCTTCAAAAGTTTCATTAGGTAAGCCAACCATAATATGAGTAACAACATCAATATGATATTGATTCAGTAGATTAACTGCATTAGTAAACTGTGAGCTTAAAAAACCTCTATTCATCAATAAAGCTGTATTATCATTAGAACTTTGTAAACCAAGCTCAACCCATATAGCATATTTATCAGAATACGAGTTAATGAGTTTGCAAACTTCTTCATTAATGCAATCAGGTCGAGTAGCAATAGCAAGAGCAACGATTCTGTCATTAATTAAGGCAGCATCATATTTTTTCTTCAAATTTTCTAAAGAATCATAAGTATTAGAAAAATTTTGAAAATAAGCAATGAACTTATTCGCTCTTTTACTTTTATAACTCTGAAAATAAGCATGAACTTGTTCAGAAATAGTATTACTTGAATGAATGTGATCGCCAGAACCTTTTTCACTACAAAAAATGCATCCACCAGTACCAACTTTTCCATCTCTATTGGGACAAGTAAAATGACCATCAATGCAAATTTTTAAAGTTCTTTCTCCAAATTTATTTTTCAAATATGTATTTAAATGTTTAAATCTTTCTTTTTCTTCCATAATGCTATTATTATACCAGAAAAATAGGAAATGAACAAGTTGATAAATTTCCTAAATTACAGTATAATAATATCAGTTCACTATTTTTAGAATAGATTTCTTGAATAGTTTATATATTCATATTTTTGTCAAAAACATAGCTGGGGTCTTCCTACGGGTCTTTGACTGTAAATATGAATATATAAACTATTCAAAATACATTACACTAAAATAGTAAACAGTAAATATAAAACGAGAAATTTAAGAAAGGAATGAGAAATATGAAATTATTAATCTTATCAGATATACATGGCTCATACCATTATGCAAAAGAAATAAAAAATATAGATAAAAGAGAAAATCCAGACCAAATCATTTTACTAGGAGATTTATATTATCATGGACCTAGAAATGGATTAACAGAGGAATATGACCCAATGAAAGTAGCTGGAATACTAAATGATTTAAAAGACAAAATAAGAGCAGTAAGAGGAAATTGTGATGCAGAAGTAGATGAAATGATATCAGATTTTAAAATAGAACAAAATATAGAAGAACAAATCAATCATAAACATGTATATTTCACACATGGACATATTTATAACATGAACAACATACCAAATAACAATATACAAATTCTATTTTATGGACATTTCCATACAGGATTTATTGAAGAAAAAAATGGAATCATATTTGCAAACCCGGGCTCTCTTTCATTACCAAAAAATAACACAAAACATAGTTATATCATATTTGATGAAAATAAAATAACGCTAAAAGATATTGATGGAACAATTATTCAAGAAAAAGAACTATAATAAAAAACAAAGTAAGATTGAATTAAAAATAAATCTTACTTTGTTTTAATTTGTTAAAGAAATAGTTTTTAATTTTTTACCAACAACAACTAATCTACCATTATCCTGTGAATACTCACAAGTAATTAATGTAATAATCTGATTACCATATACAGCAGAAGAACTGGTATTATATAATTGATATTTTTTACAATTGGTAATATATTCATTAAACTTATTTTGATCTGTTAAATCTGTATAAGAATAATATCTAAAAACATTTGTATCATCATTATTATAAACTTTTGATTTAAAAACAGAAAAAATACTATATTCATATTCTTTGGTATCAGTCGTAATTCTTATCGTTTTATGGTTATTAAAGAAGTCCTTATCCGTATAATTAATTAATGAACTAAACATCTGAGAACAATCATTCATATTATGTCCATAAATGATAAGATTAGAAAACTCATTTGTTAATACAGAATTCTTATGTAAAAAGATAGAGCCATATTGAGAGCTTTCATTCTTGTAATTATGAGTGAGATAATAACTGTTATCCATTGTTTGTAGAAGAGGATAACTGATATTTGTTCCATCAATACTTATCCAACCAATCACTTCTTGATTTTCCTGTCTTGCAGATAAATATAATTGTTGATATTCATTTTGGCCATTATCATCTGTAGAAAAATTATTTTTTGTAACAGTATTATTGGAAGAAGTATCACTAACAGCATATAAGTTCTGATTTTTCTTAGCCTCAAGAGTTGTATAACAAAGATAAATAATACAAACGATAATAACAAAAATAAAATATTCAGCCATGACAACAAGCCTATGTTTTTGCTGTCGTCTTTTATTTATATATTTATTTCTATAACGCTTCATATATCTCCTTAATATTAAAGGGAAGAAAATCTTCCCCCTGTGTACTATTTACTTAATTTTTTTATACAAACGAATAATCCTAGACAAGCTATTGCAAGTGTGCTAACAACAAGTGTTATAGGGTTAGCAATACCTGTTTTTGGCTCATTATCTAATTGATTATCACTTGTAGATGTGTTTGTGGTTGCAGATTTTTCTGCTAATGCATAATTACTAAAGTGGTCTGTTTCAAAAACAGCATAATTTCCATCAACTGTGACTGCATATTCTTGTTCTTGTGAACCGTCATCTGCAAATCTATATACAACTAAATTAGAAGTATTGTAACCACTTGGAATAGGGATACCGATTTTTACAGTTCCATTAGTTGGTTGAATTGCTGTATTGTTAGACATTAAAGAAATATCAAATAAACTAAATTTAGCATCTCCAAGTTTTTCACTTATTGCATCAAAAACATCTCCACTAGTGATTGCTTCTACTTCAAGTGTTGTTCCATCTGGAACGACACCTATATTTGCACTTAATTTTATATTGGTAGTGGTATCTTGTGTAGTATAAATTGCTTCATTATCTGTACCTTCATCTTCACCAGGTGTTGTAGAAGGATTTTCTTCTTCATTATTACCAGGAGTAGTAGAGGTGTTGTCATCTTCATTGCCACCAGGAGTAGTAGGAGTGTCGTCATCTTCATTTTCACCAGGGGTAGTAGAAGGATCTTCCTCTTCATTACCTCCAGGAGTACTAGAAGAATCTTCTTCTTCATCATCAGGAGTAGTAGAAGGAATTTCTTCTTCTGTTCCATCAGAACCTGTAGAAGTATCTGTTTCCTCATTTTCTGTTAAATCTGTATTAGGTTCACTATTTTGTAAATTATCATCTACTGTTGCATAGGAACGAACGCAAACAGTTAAAGCGATTATAAGCGTCAATAATAAAATTTTATAAAGTTTTTTCATTTGTTATTTCACCTCCCTTTTATCATATGAATTTACGAAAAGTATATCATTCCAAAATAAAATTGTAAATAATTTGAAATAAAAATATTGAAAAATAATGTATAAATGGTATAATCAAAATGGATAATAATGAGAGGAGGATGAACATGAAAATTTATTATGTAAGACATGGTCAGACTGACTGGAATTTAGCAAGAAAAATGCAAGGAGGACAAACAGAAAGAAATCTTAATGAAACGGGAATAAAACAGGCGGAAGAAACAAAAAACAAACTGCAAAATATAAAATATGATATGGTTATATGTTCTCCCATGAATAGAGCAAAACAAACGGCAGAAATTATTATAAATGGAAAAGATATGCCGATAATATTTGATGAAAGATTAAGAGAAAGAAAACTAGGAGAATTAGAGGGAAATCCAATAACAGAAGCATGTGAAAAACAAATATGGGATTATCCATTAGATTATAAAATAAATGGAGGAGAAAGTCTAAGTGAATTTGAAGAAAGAATTTTAGATTTTTTACGAGATATAAAGAAAAAATATAATGATAAAACAATTTTAATAATAGCACACGGAGGAATAGCAAAAGTCATAAAAGCATATTTATATGGAAAACCAGAAAGTGGAAATTTGGATGACTATGGAATGGATAATTGTGAAATAATAGAAGCCGAAATATAGGAGATAATAAAAGGAGAAAAAAGATGAACAAAAACTATTACAAAATACTCGAAGTAGACCAAAAAGCTTCAAATGAAATCATAGAAAAAGCATATAAAACATTAGTAAAAAAATATCATCCAGATTT
>CALXUT010000024.1 GCA_944391755.1 uncultured Clostridia bacterium | reverse complement strand
ATATAATACATGGTGCTTTTTTCTTTGCTTCTTCAAATAAATCTCTTACACGTGATGCACCAACACCAACAAACATTTCTACGAAATCTGATCCACTTATTATAAAGAATGGCACTCCTGCTTCTCCAGCTACAGCCTTTGCAAGTAAAGTTTTACCAGTTCCTGGTTGACCTACAAGTAAAACGCCTTTTGGTATTCTTGCTCCCATTTCAGTGAATTTTCTTGGATTTTTTAGGAATTCTACTATTTCTTCTAATTCTTCTTTTTCTTCGTCTACTCCTGCCACATCATCAAATGTAACCTTATTTCTGTCTTCATTTCCCATTAATCTTGCTTTTGATTTTCCAAAAGTCATTGTTTTGTTTCCACCTTGACTACCATTCATTACTAAAAACCAAAAGATTAAGAAAATAATTAATAATCCAAATGGTGTTATTAAACTAAAAATGGTAATCCACATGGATTGGTCTTCTTCCTCTAATGTAATTTGACCTGATACTAAATATTCTTCTACATAGGTCATAAAACTATCTAAGCTTGGTATATTCACTTCTCTTTCTATTCTAGTATCTTTTAACTTTACTGTTGCCATACTACCATCTGATGATATATTTATACTCTCAACTTCTCCATTTCCAATACTTGTTATTAATTCAGAATATGTCATTTGTGAACTACTATTTTCCATAATGGAAGATAATAATACAATAACGATGATTCCTACGATTAACCACATTGCTAAAGTTTTTATTCCTTTTCTCATTTAAGTCCTCCTATTCATAATTTTACATTGCAACTATAACATACCTTTTTTCTTTTTTCAATAGTTTTTTTATGACTTTTTTGTGTCCTTTTTGTTACATTTTTCAAACTTTTCTACGGTTACTTGTTCTGAACCATAAAAAATATTTTTTTATCTTTTACTAAAATTTTTATTCTTTTATTCGGTGTCAAAAATTTATTACCTATATTATTACCACACAATTTTATGATATCCTGTATATGTACTTTTTCTATACCCTGGCTAGAACCAGTTAGTTGCTTTATCGTAAATAAAATTAATCGTTTTTTTATTACATTATTTTGTTCATTAAACCCTTTTAAATTTAATACAATTTCTCTTTCCTCTTTGTTTAATACTATTTTATTATAAATCATTTCAGTTATTTCATTTAAATATTCATTTTCTTCTGAAATTAATTCTGAAAATCTATTGATTGTTTCTATTATATTGGGGTTAAATTCTTGTTTTATATACGGAATCACAATATTCCTAATTTTATTTCTAGTATATTCATTTTCAAAATTGGTTTTATCTATTCTTGGTTCTAAATTCTTTTCTTCGCAATATTGCTCTATTTCTGGTCTCTCACATTCTATAAGAGGTCTTATATACATATTATCCCTCATTGGTTCTATTCCTTTTAAGCCCGAAAGTCCACTTCCCCTAAGAAGATGCATGATAATTGTTTCCACTTTATCATTTTTATTATGTGCAATTCCTATTTTATTAGAATTTGTTTTTTTCATTACTTCTTCAAAAAATTGATATCTTACATTTCTTCCTGCTTCTTCTGTTCCCATTTTATTATCATTTGCCATTTTTAATACATCTATTCTTTTTATAAAACATTCTATATGATTTTTAGTACAGTAATTTTTTACATAATTTTCATCATCTACAGCTTCTTCTCTTATCATGTGATTTATATGTGCTACTACTATATCAAATTTTATAATTTTTTCATTTCTTATCTCATTTAAAATGTTTAACATGGAAATAGAATCAGGTCCTCCTGATACACCTAAAACGATTTTATCATTATCATTTATTAAATTATATTTCTTTATTGTTTCTAATACTTTTTCTTTCATTTTTACCTCTCTTAAAAATCAAAATCACCTTTGTGATGAACAAAGGTGATTTTGGGAAAATTTTTACTTCTTTTGCTTCATAACTCTGTTGAATTCTTCTTCATATGCTTTTCTTTCTTCTTCAGTTGCATTTTGAAGAACTGCGATGATGGCATATTCAAAATCTAACTTTGAATACAAATCAATATACTGTATTGCTCTAAATTTTAGTCTGGCTAAACCTCCTCTTATCCAACCCAAAAGTTGAAATTTTTGGACACTATTGGTCGTTTGCCAATAAAGCAATGTGATTGATGGTTTCTCATCTCCCGCAAATTGAAAATTCTCCTCTAGTGCTGAGACCAATTCTGAAGATTTCAGAATGTCCGGAATACCCATCAAGATAAGAAATGACTCGTCTTGTGAATATTCTTTTTTGGCTTGTGGCATAAATCCCGCCTCCAATATATATTATTTGCAAGTTCTGCAAGTATTTCTATTGTATCACCTTTTCTTTGAAATATCAATAAAAATTTAAACTTTTCATCTCCCAATATCCCTATTTTTCGACTTTAATCATCAAACCTCTTTTCTAAATTTACAAATTTCGTATAATTTCCCATCCACAATAGTTCTACTGTACCTGTCGAACCACCTCTTTGTTTTGCTATAATAACTTCTGCAATATCTTTTTTCTCACTTTCTTTATTATAGTAATCATCTCTATATAGAAACATTACGATATCCGCATCTTGTTCTATGGCTCCAGATTCACGCAAATCGGATAACATTGGCCTATGGTCTGGTCTTTGTTCTACTGCTCTTGATAACTGTGATAAGGCTATAACAGGTACATTTAATTCTTTTGCTAATATTTTTAATGATCTACTGATTTCAGAGATTTCTTGTTCTCTACTTCCTGTTCTCCTGTTACTTCCTTGAACCAATTGCAAATAATCGATTACTACTAGTCCTAAATTTTTTTCCATTTTTAGTTTTCTACATTTTGTTCTTATTTCCATAACAGAAATTCCTGGTGTATCATCTATATATATTTCTCCTTCTGATAATGGTCCTATTGCTCCTGCTAATTTTACCCAGTCATCTTCTTCTAATTTTCCTGTTCTTACTTTGTTACTATCTACCATCGCTTCACTACATAAGATTCTGTTTACTAATTGTTCTTTTGACATCTCTAAGCTAAATATGGCAACAGGTGCCTTACCTCTTAATGCTGCATTTGTTGCTATATTTAATGCAAATGCAGTTTTTCCCATAGCTGGTCTTGCTGCAACTAGTATTAATTCAGAACCATGTAATCCTGCTAATTTATAATCTAATTCTGCAAACCCTGTAGGTACACCTGTTATATGTTGTTTTCTATTATAAAGTTCTTCCAATTTTGTAAAACTTTCTACAAGAACATCTTTTATTGGAGAATATCCTTTTTGGTTTTTACTCTGCATTATATCAAATATTTTTCTTTCCGCACCATCCATGATATCTTCCACATCTTCTGTTGGACTATAACCTAATTCAATGATTTCATTTGCTGTTTTTATTAAATTCCTTAATATCGATTTCTCTTCTACTATTTTTATGTATTTTTGCACATTAGCTGTTGTTGGTACCTTATCTGGCAAACTTGCTAAATATTCAAATCCTCCAACTTGTTCAAATTTATCCATAGATTCTAATTCATCTTTTAATGTTATGATATCTATTGGTTCAGATCGATTATATAAATTTATAATTGCTTGATATATAATTTTATTATCGTCTCTATAAAAAGCATCTTCTTTTAAAACTTCTACTGCTGCTATTACTGCGTCTTTATCTGTAAGCATACTGCCAAGAACGGCTTGTTCAGCATCTATGTCATGTGGTGGTATTTTTCCTAGTTCCATAATTAACTCCTCTTTAAAATGGAGGTTATATGTTAAATATAGTATTACATGATAACCTCCAAAATTTTATCCTCTTACATCTATTTTTATTTTTCCAATAACACCTTCAAAAAGTTTAATTTCAACTGTATGAATTCCTAATGTTTTAATTGTTTCTCTTAAGTCTATTTTCTTTTTATCAACTTTTATATTATGTTGTAATTCTAAATTTTCTGCGATATCTTTTGCTGAAACTCCACCAAAAATTTTTCCATTTTCTCCAGCTTTTACATTTATTCTAACCATAATTTTATTCATTTTCTCAGCAATTTTTTTAGCCTCTTCTTTTTCAGTATCTTTCTTATATTGTGTAGCATCTTTTTGTGCTTGCAATTTTTTCATATTTTCTGTATTTGCTTCAACAGCTAAGTTTTTTGGAAATAAGAAATTACGGGCATACCCATCTGCTGCATTTATCACTTCATTCTTTTTTCCTACTCCTTTTATATCCGCTTTTAGTATTACTTTCATACTTTACTCCTTTTCCATGAAATATTCTTCTATTTTATCGATTAATTCCTTTTGTGCTTCTTCTATTGTTACATTCTCTAATTGTGCACCAGCAAGAGTAATGTGTCCTCCTCCGCCTAGTTTTTCTAATATCATCTGTACATTGATATCTCCAATAGAACGACCACTTATACAAATTTTATTTTCCATATTTCCTAATACAAATGATGCAGTTATATTTCCTATTGTTAATAATTCATCAGCTGCTTTTGCACATATTAAACTTGTATCTTTTTCTAACACTTCATATGTTGATATAGCTATTGTATCACGTATGATTTCTGCTTGTTTTACTATACTTGCTATTTTATTATAGCTTTCTAAATCACTTTGGAACCATTTTTTTACTTTTATAATATCTACACCACATCTTCTTAAAAATGCTGCAGCTTCAAATGTTCTAACACCTGTTTTAAATGTAAAGTTTTTTGTATCCATCATGATTCCTGCATATAAAGCTTCTGCTTCAATTGTTTGTAATTCTATATCTTTTTGTGTATATTGTATGATTTCTGTAACTAACTCAGAAGCAGATGATGCATATACTTCTTGAAATGTTAATATACTTTGATCTATAAAATCTGCACTTCTTCTATGATGATCTATGATTACTATTTTATTTGTTTTCTCTAATAATTCTGGTTCTTCGACATAAGATTTTTTATGAGTGTCTACAACAACCAATAATGTTTCAGAGTCAATTTTTTCTAATGCTGTTCCACTATCTATTAGTACATCTTGATATTCTTCTTGTATATTTGTTAAAAATGGTTTTATTGATGCGGATTCACTATTGGTCAAAATATATACTTCCTTGTCTAAAGTTTTAGCCATTCTATATATTCCTAATGCAGATCCCATTACATCTATATCTGGGTTTGTATGTCCCATTATGATTACTTTTTCACATTCGTTCATTAATTCTTCTAATGCATGTGCTACTATTCTTGCTTTTACTTTTGTTCTTTTTTCAACCTCTTCTGCTTTTCCTCCAAAGAATTGGTATTTTCCATTTTCTCTTATAACAGCTTGGTCTCCACCTCTACCTAATATAACATCCATCGCAGCTGTAGCTGATTTATATACGTCTTTGTCCGTATCTCCTTCATTAGATATTGCTATACTAAGCGTTAGCTGTATTTTGTCTTTTCTTACTACATCCTTAATTGTATCTAATATTGCAAATTTACTTTCTTTTATTTTTTCTAAATTTCCTTGTTCAAATATATAAACATAGGAATCTCTTTCTTCTTTTAATAATATTCCATTTGTCTCATTTACCCAATCATATATACATCTTTCTACTTTAGCCATTAATTGCGTTTTTTGCTCCGCATCTAATCTTTGGATGACTTCTTCATAATTGTCTACCATTATGATTCCAACACATACTTTTTGGTTTTCATTTTGCTGTTTTAATTCATATAATTCTGTTTCATCTATAAAATACAATATTAACATATATTCTGCTTGTCTTTTTCTTTCGCTTCTTTTGGTTTTTACAAACTCTGCATGTATTTTATATTTCTTTTTATCTATTTCTAATTTTCTAATAATCGTTTTTATTTTTTGGTCTTTATTGTTTTCAATTTCACTTTTTATATCGATTATTAAATCATTTAAATAATTATTAATATCTATATTAGCAAATTCCGTTATAAATCTTGAACTTTTCCAAACGATATTTCCATCGGTTTCTAATATAACTAGAGGAAATGGCGCATTTATTAAACTGCTTTTTGCAGCTGAATCTACCGTAAGAGTTAAATCTTGTAACTGTTCTGAAATTTCACTCTTTCTCTTATTATTAGCCAAATAGGAATATCCCAATATGCATACATAAATTACTATTGATGGTATTATCATAATTGGTTGTAAATATGAAATGATTACTAGTAGTATAAATATGATGATTAGATATACCTTTGTTCTCGATACTAAATTATCAAATAATTTTCTACTATTTCCTGACATTATTGGTTTATACTAGTTTAATAACTAATATTTCCTCCCTCCACTTTTGTAAGTATTTTATAATATAATTTCTACTTACAGTGATTTTTATACTATTTTAGTATACTTCTAATTAGGCATTTTGTCAAGTTTTCCATAAATTACTATTAGACTTTTTACAGTTTCATGTTATAATGGATTTAGAGGTTAGATTATGGTTATGAGATTCAAAAGAAATGAGTTTTTAGATATTGTTAATGATATTATAATAAATGAAGAAGTACAAAAGTTAAAATTGTATAAGCATCATTATGCTTATACACGTTTTGAGCATAGTTTATCTGTTGCCTATTATTCATATATCATTTGTAGGGTTTTACATTTAGATTATGAATCTATTGCTCGTGCAGGACTATTGCATGACTTATTCTTTTATGGTTGTGAAGATAAGACAATAAGACCAAAAAAACATATAAGCAATCATCCTAAGGTTGCCTTAAAAAATGCTGAAGCTTTATTTTCTTTAAATGATAAAGAAAAAGATATTATTTTGAAACATATGTGGCCATTGACTTTTACGCCACCTAAATATTTGGAAAGTTTTATTATTACTTTTGTGGATAAATATTGTGCATTAAAGGAATGGTCAAATTATTGTGGATATGTTCTATTAAATTATTGTTTTTTATCATTTACATATAAATAGAGTTTCCTTTTCGGAAACTCTATTTATTTTTATTGTAACTATTACAATATTTTATTTAATTTTTATATCAAAATTATAAGCATTTGCATAGTCTAGTGATGAACTTATATTTAATTGGGTTTCTTCTCCTGGTTCTAATGGGCTAATAATTCCATCTAGTGTTACGATTTCTTTTCCTTCTACATCATAAAATATAACTTGTATTTGTGTTAATTCTGTTGCTTGTTCTGTATTGTTTTTTACTGTTGCTAATAATTCTGTTTGCATATTTTGTGATGTTAATTGTATATTACTAATCGTAAAACTTTCAAAAGATTTGTCTTCTTTTAATATAGGGCTGATATTTAATTTTTTACCATCTTCTAAGTTTCGTACAAATTCTTCGGTTACTGGTTCTGTTGTTTCTTCTCCTATTTCTTCTTTTTGGTTATTTTTTACTAACCATACTATTCCTATAATAGCGACTACTAGTACAATTATGATAATTGCCCATGTGATTATTGTTTGTTTTTTCTTTTGCATATAATTTTCCTCCTTTTATTTTTTATTTTAATAAGTAGCTGTGTCGTCTGCATAATTTGTATTTCCTTCATAATCTAATGAAGCTGTACAAGTTCTCCTTATATTTCCTGCAGCATCATATATTTCCGCATACATATAATACTCTTCATATTGACTAGAAAACATTGCTTCAAATCTAAATGTATGCTCTGTTGTACTTCCTGGATAATTATACATATATGTTTGTGTAGAATAAGTATCTTCACTTTCTGTTTTATAATATAATATTACTTTTGAAATTCCAGATTGCTCATCTACTATTTTATTAAAAATCACAGAACCTTGTGGTATATCTTTCCTTCTCAATATAGACACATGATTTTTACTAAATCCTGGTGCTACTTTATCGATGTTGGTTACATTATAAGTTGCGTAATCTCCTGCCGTTCCTGAACTATTAACTAATCTTGCATAAACTGGTCCATTTGTCTCTACAATTTGTTTATTTGTGCTTGTCCAATCAACTAAATCTTGACTTGTTTGTAAAGTATATCCTGTTTCTGTTGTGCTAACCGTTACTGTTACATCTTGGTTTGTCCAACCTGTTGGTCTTTGACTAAATGTAACATTAGACGAAGTTAGAGCTGGTGGCGCATTATCTGCTGTTTTCATCGCATATGCGGTGCTTGTATTACCTGCTTGATCTCGTACCCATATCCAATAAGTTGTATTAGATGATAAATTATAAACAGTTTTATCTAAAACAGTTGTACTACTTACGGTTGTAAAATCCCCTATATATGGCGTAGAATTCGATGTTGTTATAATATATTTATTAATTCCTGATTCATAATCTGTTGCTCTAAATGTAATACTGTTAGTTGTTGAAGTCACATCTATTATTGTTGGCTTATTTTTATCAATGTTTGTTATATTATAAGTTGTATAATCTCCTGCTTTTCCTGTTGAACTTATTAATCTTGCATACATTGTTCCGTTTGCACTAAATGTTTGTGTACTTGTATTACTCCAACTACTTGCATTTTTACTTGTTTGTATTGTATAACCTGATACTGTTGTTTTTGCTGTTACTGTTACACTTCCATTTGTCCAGCCTGTTGGATTTTGTTCAAATGTAGTGTTTGCTTTTGTTAACGCTGGTGGTGTATCATCTGCTGTTTTCATGGCATATCCTGTACTTATATTTCCTGCTTGGTCTTTTACCCACAAATAATAAGTAGTATTTGGTGTTAATCCTGAAAGTGTTTTACTAAATACATTTGTTGTTGATATTCCTGAAAATGCAGATATACTTGGTGTATTATAAGATGTTGTGATTGTATATCCATTTATCCAAGATTCATAATCTGTTGCTCTCATTGTGATACTATTTATTGTTGCTGTTACATCTGTTATTATTGGCTTATTTTTATCTATATTGGTTACAGAATATTCTGCATAATCTCCTGCTGTTCCTGATTTACTTATTAGTCTTGCATACATTGTTCCATTTGCACTAAATGTTTGTGTGTTTGTATCACTCCAACTACTTGCATTTTTGCTTGTCTGTAAGGTGTATCCTGATACACTTGTATTTGCAGTTACTACAACATCACCATTTGTCCATCCACTTGGGTTTGATGTAAATGTTACATTAGCTGTAGTTAAGTCTGGTGGTGTATCTATTGATGTTTTTATGGTCTTACTATTACTAATATTTCCTGCTACATCTTTTACCCATACATAATAGGTTGTATTTTCTGTTAGTCCTGTTATTTTTTGGTTTAAATTGTTGGTTACTGATGCAGTTCTAAAATCTGTTGTGTTTGGTCTATTATTATTTGTTGTTATTGCATATCCATTAATTCCTGATTCTCTGTCTGTTGCTACTACTGTTACACTATTTATAGTCGCTGTCACACTTGTTATTGTTGGGGCTGTTATGTCTTTTATCTCTTTTTGACTATTTTTTCCTGCATTTGTTCCATTTGTTAGTCTTGCATAAACAATATCTCCATTTTGTAATCCTGTTATACTCTTTCCACTTTCTATTTTTATCCAGGTTCCATTTGTTGTGTTTTTTTGATATTCTATTTGATATTTGGTTGTTGTACTAACAGTTACACTTGCTTTTCCCTCATTCCATACTGTATTTCCAAAATTTACTGTTCCTATAATTTCTTCTGGAATTGTTGGTTCATCATCTTCTCCATCTCCAACTACAACTGTTGGCTCTTTTTCTACATAATGTTCTGTTTTTGTTTTACTATCTTTAAATACAATAATAAATTTGTCTTCATCCTCTGTTAATGTATATTTTCCGTTTTCCTATATTTTCATCTAATGCTTTTTCTAAGTTTTCTCTTTCTACACTTCCGCTCATACTTTTGCTTGATGCTTGTGCTGCGGAGATTTCTACAATTTCTGCTTCTTGACTGATTTCTGTTTTGTCTCTTGCTTCTTGTGAATTTTCAATTGTTCCATTATCTCCCCCCAGTACACTTATACTAATGGCTGCTAGTATAATTAATACTACAACAGTTACTACAAGTGCAATTAAGGTTATTCCATTGTTGTTTTTCTTTTGTCCTTTCATTTTTCATCTTCCTTTCTTTTTTGCTATTAGCGTATACTTTATATTCTCTTTTAGTTGTATCGCATATATTTATATTTTCCAATCCTTAAGTATATAAATTAAAGATAAGAATATATACAATATATACCAGAAAATAATGAAAAATGCAAGTTTTTTAAATATTTTTTATGTTTATATTTAATATTGGCAGAATGCTATAAAATTTTTGGGATTTAGAAGATAAATAGCTAAAAAGAAAATTTTTCTAACTTTAATTTATATAATTAAAGATATAATTTTACATTGTAAAAAAAATTTAGCAAAAAAATAGACCTAAGAGTTAATTTTAACTTCTAGATCTATTTTTTATTTACACTGTTTCTGGAGTTTTTTCTTCTTCTCCTTCTACTTTAATTTTAATATCTTGATATCTCTTCATTCCCGTTCCTGCTGGGATAAGTTTTCCTATAATTACATTTTCTTTTAATCCTATCAAATTATCTTCTTTACCTTTTATTGCTGCTTCTGTTAATACTCTAGTTGTTTCTTGGAATGAAGCTGCTGATAAGAAACTATCTGTTGCAAGTGATGCCTTTGTAATTCCTAGTAATACTCTTCTTCCTGTTGCCGGAGTTTTTCCTTCTGATACTGCTTTCTCATTTTTCTCTTCAAATTCGTACATATCAATTAAAGCCCCTGGGAACATATCTGTATCTCCACTATTTTCAACTTTAACTTTTCTAAGCATTTGTCTTGCTATTACTTCAATATGTTTATCGTTTATATCAACACCTTGATTTCTATATACTTTTTGAACTTCAGAAATTAAGTATTCATAAACTCCTTCTGGTCCTTTTATTGCTAATATTTCAGCTGGATTGATTGAACCTTCAATTAAGGCTTGAGCAGCTTTTACTTCGTCACCATCTTTAACTTTTAGTTTAGAACCAAATGGTATTGTATATGTTTTAGAGTTATCTTTAGATGTAACAATAATTTCTTTCTTCTTCTTTGTTTCAGAAATTTTAACTTTACCATCTATCTCAGTAATAACAGCCACACCCTTTGGTTTTCTAGCTTCAAATAACTCTTCAACCCTAGGAAGACCTTGTGTAATATCTGCTACACCTGCTACACCTCCAGAGTGAATTGTTCTCATGGTTAACTGTGTTCCAGGTTCACCAATTGATTGAGCTGCTATGATACCGATAGCTTCTCCTATTGATACTTGATCTCTTCTTGCTAATCCCATACCATAACATTTTTGACATACACCATGTTTGCTTCTACATCCAATTACAGAACGAACAACAACTTGCTCTATTCCAGCATCTACAATTTGTTTAGCAATCTCTTTATTTATCATTGTGTTTGTATCAACAATCACTTCTCCCGTACTTGGATTGATAATATCATTTAATGGATATCTTCCTTCTAGTCTTTCTTCTAGTTTTTCAAGTACTTGATTTCCATCTTTGATTGCTTCTAGCAATAAACCTTCATGAGTTCCACAATCATGTTCTCTTACGATAATATCTTGTGATACATCAACAAGTCTTCTTGTTAAATATCCAGAGTCTGCTGTTCTTAAAGCTGTATCAGAAAGTCCTTTACGAGCACCATGTGATGAAATAAAGTATTCTAGTGCATCTAGACCTTCACGGAAACATGATTTAATTGGTATTTCAACAGCCTTACCAGTAGTACTTGCCATAAGACCACGCATACCTGCTATTTGTCTTAATTGGTTCATATTACCACGGGCTCCTGATTTAACCATCATGTATATTGGGTTTAAGTCATCAAAGTTTTCTTCCATTGCTTTACTTACATCATTTGTTGCCTTTTCCCAAATATCTATTACAGTTTTATATCTTTCATCATCTGTTATTAAACCTCTTCTATATTGGTTTCTAACTTTTTCAACAGCTTTATCTGCTTCTTCTAATATCGTTTTCTTTGCTTCTGGTACTTCAACATCTGCTACAGAGAATGTGATTCCTGCTAATGTCGAATATTTAAATCCTAAAGCTTTAATATAATCGATTACTTCTGCTGATTCTGTTAATCCATGTTTGTCAATTACTCTTTCAATGATAGTTCCCATTGATTTTTTCATTACAGGGAAATCAATTTCATATTGGAATGGATCTTCTTCTCTATTGATAAATCCTAAATCTTGTGGTATTCCTTGGTTAAATATAATTCTACCAACACTTGTTTCTATTTTTTTAGATTTCATTTCCCCATTAATTTCTTTTGTGATTCTTACAAAGATTTTAGCATGAATTCCAACAGCTTTATTTTGGAATGCCATAATTGCTTCATCAGGATCTTTGAAATATTTTCCTTCTCCTAATTCTCCATCTAATGTCATTGTTAAATAATAGCTTCCTAAAATCATGTCCAATCTTGGTACTGCTACTGGTCTACCATCTTGAGGTTTTAATAGGTTATTTGTTGCAAGCATTAAATATCTTGCTTCTGATTGTGCTTCTGGTGTTAATGGTAAATGCACTGCCATTTGGTCACCATCAAAGTCAGCATTAAATGCTTCACATACTAATGGGTGAAGTTTAATTGCTCTACCTTCTACTAATACAGGTTCAAATGCTTGTATTCCTAATCTATGTAATGTTGGAGCACGGTTTAACATAACTGGATGGTCTTTGATAACTTCTTCAAGAATTCCCCATACTTCTGGGCTTAGTCTTTCTACCATTCTTTTTGCACTTTTAATATTATGTGCTAAATGTCTTCCTACTAATTCTCTCATAACAAATGGTTTAAATAATTCTACAGCCATTTCCTTTGGAAGTCCACATTGATAGATTTTTAATTCTGGTCCTACAACGATTACAGAACGACCTGAATAGTCAACTCTTTTTCCTAATAAGTTTTGACGAAATCTACCTTGTTTTCCTTTTAATAAGTCTGATAATGATTTTAATGGTCTATTACCAGCTCCTGTAACAGGTCTTCCTCTTCTACTATTATCAATAAGAGCATCTACTGATTCTTGTAACATTCTTTTTTCGTTTCTTACAATAATTTCTGGCGCTCCTAGTTCTAATAGTCTTTTTAATCTGTTATTTCTGTTAATTACTCTTCTATATAAATCATTTAAGTCTGATGTTGCAAATCTACCACCATCTAATTGTACCATTGGTCTTAGGTCTGGTGGAATTACTGGAATAACATTCATTACCATCCATTCAGGTCTATTTCCTGATAATTTAAATGATTCTACAGTATCTAATCGTTTTATTAGTTTTGCCTTTTTTTGTTCACTTGCTGTTTCTAATTCTTTCTTAATTTCTTTTACTAATTTGTCTAAATCGATTTCTTCTAGTAATTTTCTGATTGCTTCTGCTCCCATTTCTGCTTTAAATGATTTTTTGCCATATTTTTCTTCTGCTTCATGATATTCTTTTTCATTTAAAACTTGGCATTTTTCTAGTCCTGATGTACCTTTGTCTGTTACAATATAAGAAGCAAAATAAATGATTTTTTCAAGGTTACGAGGTGATATATCTAACATTAATGCAATTCTACTTGGAATCCCCTTAAAATACCAAATATGAGCAACTGGCGCAGCTAATTCGATATGTCCCATTCTTTCTCTTCTTACTTTTGATTTTGTAACTTCTACACCACATCTGTCACAAACAATTCCTTTATATCTTACTCTTTTATATTTACCACAATGACATTCCCAGTCCTTTGTTGGTCCAAATATTTTTTCACAAAATAAACCATCTTTTTCTGGTTTTAATGTTCTATAATTAATTGTTTCTGGTTTTTTTACTTCACCTTTTGACCATTCTCTTATTTTTTCATCTGAAGCGATTCCTATTCTAATTTTGTTGAATATCTCTAATTCATCCATCTTTTTAGATGTCCCCCTTCTTTGTTTTTTTGGGTAATTTCAAAACAGCTTAAGAGGGCTATCCTCTGCTCCTGCAAACTTTTCCGTCGCCTCTTCACTTTTTGAAATTTATGCAATTATTCTATTATATCATTATCATTATCATTATCTAAATTATCATTAGCTAAGTCATTATCATAGATGTCTTCGTCTCCATCATCTATTCCATCAAATAATTCATCACTATCTTCATCATCTTCTTCGTCATCCATCATTTCGTCTTCTTCAGAATATCCATCTTCTAAATCTTCATGTATTAGCACATCATCTTCTGTCAATGATTTTCCCTCTTCACCTTCTGGATAATCAATTCCATCTTCTATATGTTCTTTTAATTCTAATTCTTCATTACTTTCTGTATATAATTTAATGTCTAATCCTAATGCTTGTAATTCTTTTACTAATACTTTAAAGCTTTCTGGAACTCCTGGTTCTGGTATATTTTCACCTTTTACAATTGCTTCATACGCTTTTACACGACCGATGGTATCATCTGATTTTACAGTTAAAATTTCTTGTAATGTATAAGCTGCACCATATGCTTCTAACGCCCAAACTTCCATCTCTCCAAAACGTTGTCCACCAAATTGTGCTTTTCCTCCTAATGGTTGTTGTGTTACAAGTGAATATGGTCCCGTTGAACGAGCATGGATTTTATCATCTACTAAGTGATGTAATTTTAACATATACATAACACCAACTGTAATTGGCTTATCAAATGGTTCTCCTGTTCTTCCATCATAAAGAATAGATTTTCCATCTGGTGATAATCCAGATTCTTTTAATAATTCTTCAATTTCTGCTTCTGATGCTCCATCAAATACTGGTGTTGATACTTTCCATCCTAATGCACGTGCTGCTGCACCTAAGTGAACTTCTAATACCTGTCCTAAGTTCATACGAGAAGGTACACCTAATGGATTTAATAAGATATCTATTGGTGTTCCATCTGGTAAGAATGGCATATCTTCTGTTGGTAATATTCTTGATATTACACCTTTATTACCATGACGACCAGCCATTTTATCACCAACAGATATTTTTCTCTTTGTTGCAATATAACATCTGATAACTTGATTTACTCCTGGTCCTAATTCTTCTGAATTATCTCTTGTAAAGATTTTTACATCTACAATTGTTCCAGCTTCTCCATGTGGTACACGAAGTGAAGTATCTCTTACTTCTCTAGCTTTTTCTCCAAATATAGCACGAAGTAATCTTTCTTCTGCAGTTAATTCTGTTTCTCCTTTTGGAGTTACTTTACCTACTAATATATCTCCTGGTCTTACTTCTGCACCTATTCTAATAATTCCATTTTCATCTAGGTCTTTTAAGGAATCATCCCCAACATTTGGAATATCTCTTGTGATTTCTTCTGCTCCTAATTTTGTATCACGACATTCACAATCATATTCTTCTATGTGAATTGATGTAAATACATCTTCTTGTACTAGTCTTTCATTTAATAGAATAGCATCCTCGTAATTGTACCCTTCCCAAGTTGAAAATGCAATTAATACATTTTTTCCTAATGCCATTTCTCCACCTTTTGTAGATGGTCCATCTGCTATGGCATCTCCTTTTTTCACTTTTTCACCTTTTGATACAATTGGTTTTTGATTGATACATGTTCCACCATTTGTTCTTTTAAATTTACGAAGTTTATGTACAACCGTTTTTCCATTCTTGTATTTCATGGTAATACTATCACCAGTAACTTTTTCTACAACACCATCATCTTCAGCTAATACTAATATTCCTGAATCTTTTGCTGTTCTATATTCAATACCTGTTCCTACAATTGGTGCTTCTGTTATCATTAAAGGAACTGCTTGACGCTGCATGTTTGCACCCATTAATGCTCTTTTAGCATCATCATGCTCTAAGAATGGTATCATTGCTGCAGCTATAGATACTAATTGTTTTGGTGATACATCTATATATTGTACTAATTCTTTATCTACTTCTATTATTTCATTTCTGTGTCTTACACGAATACGTTTATTAATAAATTCTCCATTTTTGTCCATTGGTTCAGATGCTTGAGCAATTATATAATTATCTTCAACATCTGCACTCATATATTCAACAATATCTGTTACTCTATGTGTTTCTGGATCTACTTTCCTATATGGTGTTTCTATAAATCCATATTCATTAATATTGGCAAATGATGATAATGCAGATATTAATCCTATATTTGGTCCTTCTGGAGATTCTATTGGACATAATCTACCATAATGTGTATAGTGAATGTCACGTACTTCAAATCCAGCTCTTTCTCTTGAAAGTCCTCCTGGTCCTAATGCAGAAATTCTTCTTTTATGTGTTAATTCTGATAATGGATTTGTTTGATCCATGAATTGTGATAATTGTGAGCTTCCAAAGAATTCTCTAATTGATGATGTGATTGGTTTTGTATTAATTAATGTTTGTGGTGTGATAACATCTAAATCTTGAATTGTCATTCTTTCACGAACAACTCTTTCTAATCTTGTTAAACCAATTCTAAATTGATTTTGTAATAATTCACCAACACATCTAATTCTACGATTTGATAAGTGGTCTATGTCATCAGCTTTTCCAAGTCCATGTGCCATATTTAATAAATAGTTTACAGAAGCTATCATATCTTCTGTTGTAATATGTTTTGGTACTAATTCATCATATCTTTCTTTTAACATTTTTACTAAGTCTTCTTCACTAGTATTTTCCATGATGTTTTTTAATACTTCATAATTTACATCTTCTTTAAAATGTAATTTGCTTAAATCCACATTTGGTAATACTTTGTAGATATTTACTGTACCATTTCCTATGATTCTTACCTTTTTATCGTTTAATTTAATATCTACAACATTTATTCCTGCATTTTGGATATTTTCAGCAACTTCTGGTGTAATGATTTCTCCTGCTGATACAAATACTTCTCCAGTTTCTTTATCCATAATATCTTCAAAAGCTACTTGATTTTTTATTCTGTTTGCAATACTTAGTTTTTGATTAAATTTAAATCTTCCCACTTTTGCTAAATCATATCTTCTATTATCAAAGAATAATCCATTAAATAAACTTCTTGCAGCTTCTACTGTAGGCAATTCACCTGGTCTTAACTTTTTATAAATCTCTATTAATGCATCTTCGCCTGTTTTGATAGGATCTTTTTGGATAGTTGTTTCTAGTAAGTTTTCTTCTCCAAATAATGTTCTTATTTGGTCATCTGATACTAACCCAATTGCTCTTAATAGTGTTGTTACAGGGATTTTTCTTGTTCTATCAACACGTACCCAGAACATATCATTTCCGTCTGTTTCGTATTCAATCCATGCACCTCTTAAAGGCATTACTGTTGATGTATATGTTTTCTTTCCTGTTTTTGTATCAAAAATCTCATCATAGTAACATCCTGGTGAACGTACTAATTGACTTACAACAACTCTTTCAGCTCCATTGATGATAAAAGTTCCACTATCTGTCATTAGAGGGAAATCACCTAAGTAAATTTCTTGCTCTTTGATTTCACCAGTTTCACGATTGATTAATCTTACTTTTACATGTAATCTGGTTGAATATGTAGCATCTCTTTCTTTCGCTTCTTCTAGGGTATATTTTGTTTTGTCTTCCATGTAATAATCGAAAAATTCAAGAACTAAATTTCCTGTGTAGTCAACTATTGGTGAAATATCTTTTAATACTTCTCCAAGTCCTTCTTCTACAAACCAGTCATAGGAATCTTTTTGAACTTTGATTAAGTTTGGCATTTCAATATAATCGCCAACTTTTGAGAAATCTTTACGAACTGTTTTTTCGTATTTTACTTCTTTGATTTTCAAATAAATCACTCCTTAATTTTTATTAAGCAGAAATAAATATTTTTATTAGAAAAATCCCCTCTTAAAACATACCTCCGTAAGATTTTGAGACTTGTCTGCTCTTACAATTCACTCTATCTTATTTTGCATATGTTCAATTCTTATCTTTCTAATTTTTTAACAAATTTGAATAAATTAATATTGAAACTTAAATCTAAAAAAACGGCAATAAAAGACCTGTCAGTACATTTTTATTTTTTGCACCAACTTGTCTTTTTTTGGTATTTTTTTAAATCTCTTGTTTCAATTTTTTATTTTTTATCTTAATCACCTGTTTTCAAAATTTTTATTACAATGATTAAGCCATTTTCCGTAAGGTTATACGCATAATATAATATCATATTTTTACCATACTTGTCAATGATTTTTTACTTATTTTAGAAAAAACATATATATTAAAAGAAATATTAAATGAAGAAGTTAGCCATAGCTAACAAATAAAATAAACTAGAGAGAATAAAATAATTATTCCCTCCAGCTTTAATGTTTTTTATTTTAAGTATCTCCTTTTCATTTAATTATTTATTTTTGTTCTTCTAAATCTGTCTTTCCTTCTGGTATTCTTTTTATTTTCTTAATAAAGCCCTTAATTCTAATATTATTATTTTTAATATCTCCCAAATAGAATGATACTGCAAATCCCACAAACACTAATATGATTGATATTATAGAAGTTGCATTTAATGCAAGTACACAGCTTTCATTTAAAACACTTGGTATAATTGATAAAAATAATCCAAATATGATTGAAAATGTGATTGTATAAAATTTCTTTATCAATATATTTATAATAAATGATATTACTAATACACCTATTACTAATCCAATACCTGCTGGAATTAATACTGAAAAATTAAGATTCGCTATAGAACTTACATATAATTCATATAGTCCTAAAGAAGATAATATAGCTGCACTATCTACCCCTGGCACGATTGAAGAACCTGCAACTGCTACTCCTAATATAACAGATTGGAATAAATTTGGATCTGTTATTGTTGGGAACAAATTATCATTAAAGAAAAATATACTTAGTCCTATGATTGCAGATATTGCAATTACAATATAAAATTTATTGCTAAAACCTTCTTTTTTTACTTCTTTATAAAAAAGTGGGATTGTTCCTAATATTAATCCTAGAAATGCAAATCTTGTTTGCATTTCATAATTATTTAATAAAAAGTCTACTAATTTGCTAAATAGTAATATTCCAATTCCACAACCTGCAACCAATGGAATTAAAAACATTAGATTTTTCTTAAAGTCTTTAAATAATGTTCCTATAGCATTGATTGTTTTTTGATAAAGACCAAATATAACCAATAATACACTTCCACTCAATCCTGGTGCTATTCCACCAATCCCTACAATAATTCCTTTTAAAAAGTTTGTCATTTTTATCCTCCAATGAATTTATTATTTTTTGTTATTCATTATTATCTATGCTTTTATATGTTTTTTTATTTCTAATTCTATAATCCAAATAATCATTAATTACTATTTTTAATACAGCAATAATTGGAACTGATAAGAACATTCCTAATACTCCAAAATATGCTCCTCCTACTGTAACTGCAAAAATTACAAGTAATGGACTTATTTCTAATGAATTTCCAATTATTTTAGGGTTTATAATATTTGCATCAACTTGTTGTAATATGATAACAACAATTGCCATTATAAGTGCTTGTGATAATCCCCCTGTAATGATTGTAATCAAAACACTAATTGCTACAGCAATGATTGCTCCAAAGTATGGTATAATGTTAAATAAACCTATCATAAATCCTAATAGTACAGCATATTTTACTCCTATAATAGTCATTGCTATCGTAACTAAAATACCAACAATTACGGCATCAATTAATTGGCTACTTATAAATTTGAAAAATATTTTATTACTATTATTAAAATATTCGCCTATTTTGTTACAAGTTTTTTCATCAAATATCGCCATTCCAATTTTTGCACAAAAATCTAGTATCTTTCCTCTTTGTAATAATACATATACAGATACTACAATTGTTACAAATACATCAAAAATACCACTTGCTACTCCTAATACACTTTTAACATAAGTTGATATCTTTTCTGGATTAATATATTGTTTTAAATCTATATTTCTTATACTGTCCCCTAATCCATTTATGATATCTTTTACTTTGTCGCTTTTTAATATGGAATCTTCTGGTAGATTATTAAATCTTTCTACTGTTGAATTCCAATAACCTTGAAAATTATTAACTAATTCTATCACACTTTCGGTTACAATTGGTAAAATAACATTTACTAACACAATAATTAATAATATAGCCAATATGAATGTTAGTAGAACACTTAATCCTCTCGCTCTTTTCCTAATGAATTTTGCTTTTGATTTTACAAATCCTTTTTCAATTTTAGATGCTGGTATATATAATAAATATGCTAATAATGCACCTGTTAAAAATGGTGCAATTACATCGAAAAAGTTACCAATTACTTCACTAATAGTTGTAAAATTGTCAAAGAACTTATACACCATAATTACAGCAATTGCAAATAAAAACCAATATAACCATTTTGATAAATTTTGTTTTATTGCTTTCATATTTTATCCTCCTCTATCTCTAGTCCAACAGGACAATGATCACTTCCCATCACTTCTGGATAAATCATAGCTTGTTTTATATATTTCTCTATATCTTTGGAAGTTATAAAATAATCAATTCTCCAACCAATGTTTTTTTCTCTTGCATGTCCCATATATGACCACCAACTATAACTATCTGTTTTGTCTGGATATAAATATCGAAAGCTGTCTGTAAATCCTGCATTTAATAGCTCTGTCATTTTTTCTCTTTCTTCATCTGTAAATCCTGCATTTCCTCTATTAGATTTCGGATTTTTTAAATCGATTTCTTCATGTGCTACATTTAAATCCCCACACATAATTACTGGTTTACTTTCGTTTAATTTTAGTAAATATTTTCGTATTTCATCTTCCCAAATCATTCGATAATCTAATCTTTCTAATTCTCTTTTTGCATTTGGTGTATAAATTGTTACCATATAAAATTTTTCAAATTCTAATGTAATAACTCTTCCTTCTTTGTCATGCTCCTCTATTCCAATTCCATAAGTAACATGCAAAGGTTCTTTTTTTGTGAATACAGCCGTTCCAGAATATCCTTTTCTTTCAGCACTATTCCAGTAACTTTTATAACCTTCAAATTCCAAGTCAACTTGTCCAGGTTGACATTTTGTTTCTTGCATGCAAAATATATCTGCATCTACTTGTTTAAAAAAGTCTGCAAATCCTTTGTTTAAACATGCTCGAATTCCATTTACATTCCATGATATAAATTTCATTTTTCATCTCCTCTGGGGTATTATAACATATGTTTCTATAAAAAGCAAAGAAATCACTAAAATTAGTGATTCCTTTCTTTTATTGTAATTGTTTCATAACTTCTTCAGCAAAGTTTTCTTCTTTTTTCTCGATTCCTTCACCTTTTTCAAATCTTGCAAACTCAACTACTTTAGCATCTTTTAATACTTGTGATACTTTCATACTTGGGTCTTTAACAAATTCTTGATCTACTAAACAAACTTCTTCATAGAATTTATTGATTCTTCCCATAACGATTTTTTCAGCGATTGCTTCTGGTTTTCCTTCATTCATTGTTTGTGCTTTTAAGATTTCTTTTTCTTTTTCTAATCTATCAGCTGGAACTTGTTCTCTAGAAACAAATTCTGGTCTTGCAGCAGCAATTTGCATACAAATATCTTTTGCTAATTCTGAATTTCCGTTTTCCATGTTGATTAATACAGCAATTTTTCCATTTCCGTGAATATATTTTTCAACTAATCCTTTTGATTCAAATCTAGCAAATCTTCTGATTGACATGTTTTCTCCGATTGTTGCAATTTTATCAATTAATACTTCATTTACAGTTTTTCCTTCTACTGCGATTGATGGTTGTGCTAATAAGTCTTCTACTGTTGCTGGATTATTTTTAACAATTTGTTTTGCAACATCCATAACAAATGTTTTAAATTCTTCATTTTTAGCAACAAAGTCTGTTTCTGAATTTACTTCTACGACTGCTCCTACTTTTCCATCTTCTGAAACATAAGCTTCTACTAATCCTTCTGCAGCTACTCTTCCTGATTTTTTAGCAGCTTTTGCAATTCCTCTTTCACGCAAAAGTTCACTAGCTCTTTCTAAATCTCCATCTGTTTCTGTTAAAACTTTTTTGCAGTCCATCATTCCTGCTCCTGTTTTTTCTCTTAACTCTTTAACTAATGCAGCTGTAATCATTTTATATTCCTCCCCTATATAAATATTTTAAAAAGAGTAGAGCAGAGCCCCACTCTTTTATTTTATCCTATTCTATTCTTCTTCAGCTTTTTCTTCTGCTTCAGCTACTACTTCTTCCATAGATTCTGGTTCTTCTGTAGCAACTGAAACTTCTTCAGCTGTTTCGAAACTTTCTCCTTGTTTTCCTTCAATGATTGCATTTGCCATAACATCTGCGATTAATTTTACAGCTCTTATTGCATCATCATTTCCTGGAATTGGATAATCTAAATCTTCTGGATTGCAGTTTGTATCTACAATTCCTACTACTGGTATGTTTAATTTTTTAGCTTCTAATATAGCAATTCTTTCTTTTTTAGGATCTACTAAGAATATAACTCCTGGTAATTTGTCCATTTCTTTGATTCCACCAAGATTTTTTTCTAGTTTTTCCATTTCTTTCTTTAATAAGATTACTTCTTTTTTTGGCAATACATCAAATGTACCATCTTGTTCCATTTTTTCTAAGTCTTTTAATCTTTGAATTCTTTTTTGAATTGTATCAAAGTTTGTTAGCATTCCTCCTAACCATCTTTGATCAACATAGAACATCCCGCTCTTGATTGCAGCTTCTTTCATACATTCTTGAGCTTGTTTTTTTGTACCTACAAATAGAACTGTTTTTCCTTCTTCTACTTGTTCTTTAATAAAAGCATATGCTTCATCGATTTTCTTTGAAGTTTTTTGTAAATCGATGATATGGATTCCATTTCTAGCTTGAAATATGTATTCAGCCATTCTAGGATCCCATCTTCTTGTTTGATGTCCAAAATGAACACCTGCTTCTAGTAATTGTTTCATTGCAACTACTGACATTTCTAATTCCTCCCTTTTTGTTATAACTTCCATAAAGTTTCAGCATTTATATGGACCTTAATTACCTAATTTTTAAGGCACTCCCCTTATAAACTCCTCTTTATGTGTTTTTTACGCTCAATATTATATCATATTTTTCCAAAAAATCAAGACTTTTGTTTGATTTTTCCAATATTTTTTATTTTACACAATCTTCTATTAATTTTATTTTCTGCTCCTCACTTGTATGAATATGTGCTTTTATTCCTATCGGTATTACTGTCTTTTTTTCTATATGCCCAAATGTTTCTGATTTTATAATAGGAAATCTGTACTCATCTTTTATAGTATCTAATATAATATCTTCTAATGAAATTCCACTTTCATGAGTATAATTACCTACCCATATTCCTTTTATTTGGTCAAATATTCCATTTTGTTTCATATAATATAAATAATTACTTACTAAAGCCGGTCCTGTTTCAAATCCTAATTCTTCTAAAAATAATATTTTTCCTGAAAAATCTATTGAATATTTTCCTGCCACTAGACTTCTTATTAAACTTAAATTACCTCCAATAAGTTCTCCCTCTGCCTCTCCACTTCTAATGGTAACATATTTGTCTTCAATGGTTCCAAATTTTAAATTCCCATCTACAAATCTTTTTAAAACTTCTTTTAAACTATAATCGGTTTCATCAGTAGCGATTGTTTTAAAATTTGTTCCACTAAATGTTATTAATCCTGTTTTTGCTGTAATGATATTGGTTATAGAAGTGATATCGCTATAACCACATAAAATTTTAGGATTTTGTTTGATTATATCATAATTCAAATAATCAAAAACAGAATTGCTATTTTCTCCACCTTTTGCACACCATATCATTTTTACATCTTTATCTGCAAACATTTCATTAATATCCTCTGCCTTTTCTTCTGCAGTTGCACTATAACCATTTGTATTAGAAAATAAATTTCTAGCATACATTACTTTAAAACCTAATCCCTCAATGATATTTGTTGCTTTTTTTACTTCTGTTACATTTTCATTTATAATTGGATTAGATGGTGCCACAACGCCTATTGTATCACCTTTTTTTAATTTATTTGGTATTATCAAATAAATCACCTCTCTTTCTTTTATTTTAATTCAATAATAGCTGTTCCTAATCCAAATTTCTCTTTTTCCACTCTATAGGAATGAATGAAATCTGAATTACATACACTACATATTTCTGAATCAATAATATTTTTTTCAATTAAACCTTCTTGTTTTAATATCTGTTTATTAATTTCAACTGTATCAATATACCATTTATCCTCTCCTAGTTTTTGAGTTATAATTTTATCAATATCTTCTAAATCTTTAAATTCATTATAATATAATTCTTCTACATCTCTTTTTACTTCAAAATGGCATTTTCTAATACTTGGACAAATGCAACAAATGATATCTTTTGGATTGCAATTATATTCTTCTTTCATTTTCTTTACTACTTTTTCAGAAATTCTACTTAATGTTCCTTTCCATCCAGAATGTATATTAGAAATTACTCTTTTGACAGGATCAAACAATAATAATAATATACAATCTGCATTTGTTGTTGCAAGAATCATATTCTTTTGATCTGTAATAACTCCATCTGTTGAATTATATGCTTCTATACCAAAATCGGGCTGGCCTTTCATCATTTTTCTTTTCACACTTACAATATTATTTGTATGTGCCTGAGTAGGCTTCACTAAATTTATATAGTTTGATCCTATTGCTGTACATAATTTTTGATAATCTTTTATTGCTTTTTGATATTCCTCAGTATCTTTTTTAGATGTTCTATAGTTGCTATTTAATCCCAAACTATAGGCATGATTTATAATATCACCATATTCTAATAATCTTCTAAACTGTAAATATTCTATTCCATCTTTTTTTACATGTATGACATTTTCATTGGATAAATCTTTCATCAAATCCTCCTAATAAGTATATATTACCCTATTTTTGTTTTTTTATTTTTTCTAAGATTTCTTCTTTGCTATTTTTTTCTATATAATTATAATGATTCTCACACCCTCCCATATTAAAATTGCAAATACTTTTATAATCACAATATTTACATGGTGTTTTCTTGTCTTTATAATATGGTTTTAAATCTATATTTCCTTCTAATATTTCCTTAGAGATTTGTTTTATAATTTTATACATATAATTTTGTAAATCTATAAATTGCTCTTTTGTTATCCCACTTGTCTTTTTTTCACTCAAGTTTCCATCTTTATCTATATAAGCAGGAACTAAGTTTGATGAACCCTTTTCTAAATTTTTATCATGCAATTTCACTACTTTTACATCTGCTAAAATAAGCCCTTTCATTTTAAAATTAGCCCTTATCTTTTCTTCTATTTCTTCTAATTCCATTCTCCTTTCTGCTTTTATCATTTGTTCTAATAAACTAAAATATAATACGCCTGCTGGCATTAAATCTTCTTCCTTACAACTTGCATCTAAATAAGTTAGTAACTGAATTTGTAGTCCCGCATACACTTCATTCAAATCAATATTTTTTGCTGATGACTTATAATCTATGATTCTTAAATAGTTTCCATCTTCTCCTTGTGCAATATCAATCCTATCTATTTTTCCTATAATTTCGATATTATTTCCATCTTCTAAGGTTAATCTAATTGGCTTATACTTACCTTTTTCTCCAAATTCTATTTCTGTTCCAAGTACTTGAAATCTACTTTGTACAATGGTTTCTATTATATATTTAAGTGCTTTATTTAAGATTTTTTTCAAACGTATGACTAAAGCTCTGTATTTAGCAGTTGAAGTAAAAATATAATTTTTTGTTTGTTCTAATTTTTCATCTACTATTTTATCAATTATTTCAGCTAATTCTTCCTTTTTTATATTCTCTAATTCCATCTTTTCTTCTTTTACCACATTGAAAAACTCATCAATTACTTCATGTATAAATGTCCCTGTATTTAAAGTTTGTATTTTTAATTCTTCTTGTGGTTTAATTTTCAAACCATATTGTAAATAATAAGAAAAAGGACAACTTTGATATCTTTCTAATTTGGAAATACTTGTTGTCAATGTATTACCATATAGTTTTTGTATATTTTCATCATTTATCTTCTCAGGTAAATTGGTATAATCTAATCCTTTTAAACTTTGTTGTAATTTTAAATTCCATTCTGTATCTTTTTGATAATAATCATATATATAATACCATATCTGCTCTATAGTATCGTTTCCTTTTAATTTACTAATTTGATTGATTAACTCCTCATATGTTTTTCTCTTATTTAGTATTTCCGCTTTTTCTTCTATGACATCACTTTCTTCTTTTATTTGAGGATACATTTTCTTTATTTTTGTTATTAACATAGATGGTCTTAAAGATTTTCCTTGCATATCTGAAGATGCATACAATAAATATAATTTTTCTTCTGCTGTTGTAAATGCTTTATATATATTAAAATTATCTTCATATAGATTATCAATTGTTCCATTTGCAATTTCGATACCGTCTTGTTTTAATTGTTCTCTATCAAAGTCATTTAAAAATCCTTCGTCTTTGTGAACACTTGGAAAGCTTCCATCATTAAGTCCTATTATAAATATTACTTTTACTTTATGGCTTCTTGATCTATCTACATCTCCTAATATTACTTGATCTTGTGTTCCTGGAATTTTATTCAAATTTGCATTTTTAAATCCCATTTTTAATATTTGTGCATATTTATCTATTGTGATTTTATCATCTTTGAATACTAATACCATTTCATCTAAAATGTCTGTAATGATTTGTAAACTATTACTATATTCATTTGCTAAATCTATTTGTCCTATTTGTTTTAATTGTTCTATCTTTTTAGAAACTTTTTCAGCTATATTTTGCTCTATGAAAAATTGATATATTTGTTTTGAAATATTTTCTACTGTTTTATTTTCATCTATTTGTTTTTTTAACTTAATTAAGGGATTTACGAATTGTTTTCTGATTTCTTCTAGTCTTTCAATTTCAGGTTTGTCCTTTTCTTCACTCATTCCATATTGAAATTCTTTTTTCCATTTATTTTGTTTGATTCCCCATTTTAAACAATATTTTTCTAATTTAAATATATCATCTTCCTCTATTCCAGAAAATCCTGTTTTTATATAATTAAAAACCGCTTCATATGACCAATTTTTTGTATATATATCCAAAATAGATAAAATATATTGAATCACAATATTTTGGTTTAAATCCCTATTTTTATCTATAAAAATCGGTATCTCGTATTTGTCAAAAATAGCTCTTGCTAAACTTGAATAGGTATCTATATTTTTTGTAATGATAGAAATATCTTTATATCGAAAATTTTCATCTCTTACTAATTTTAATATTGTTTTTGCAACTTCTTCTATTTCGGAATATTGATTTTTTGCCAAAAATAGTTGTATATTTTCTACTTGTTTTGAATATGTTTTATATTTATTCTGATAGAAATTTTCTTCTAAGTATGTTAATTCATCAGTTTTAAATCTATGCTTTTTTTCTAATTTTAGTTCTTCTACTTCTACATTATTTTCTCTAGCAATTTGTAAAAGTTTTTTTACTGTCTTTTGATTGGAATAAAAAATATCGATATCTGGATTTTTTATTTCATGTAATTCATCTATACATATTGTAATGGTCACTTGTTTTGCTATTTTTATTAACTTTTTTATGATGTCATATTCTTGGGAAGTAAAACCTGCAAATTCATCTATATAGATAATACTATTTTCAAACATGCTTGTTTTATCAATATTTTCTACTAATATTGTTAATAAATCTGTTTCATCAATATATTTTCCATTGATTTGTGTTTCAAAATTTTCATAGATTGCACAAATGTCTTTTAACTTATTTTTTAAATATACATCCTCCTGTTTCTCTATCTCGTTTTTTAATTGTTCTATTTTTATTCCATGTTTCTTAAACTCTGTTATTGCTGTTTCTGCTATGTCAACATTTTCGTCTGACTTTCCTAAAAATCTTAATTCTTTTTTGAGATGACTTAATATAGAATAAATCAGCATGGCTTTTCCACATTTCGTAAGACTGGTTTGTGTTCTACCGCCAATTTCATTGATGACTCTATATGCCATTCTACTTAAGGTTAAGACCTCTGCATTTAATACTGCTGATATTTTTAAGATATCCATTAATTTTTTTTCCGCAGTAAATGAAAACTGCTCTGGTGTAATGATAAATATCTTTTCTTGTTTTTTTATATTCTCAGCAATTTCTCTATAACAATATTCACTTTTTCCTGTTCCTGATTTACCATATATGATTCGTAAGCTCATGTTTCCTCCATACTAGAATTCTGTTACAATTCATTGCGTTTTACCATAACTATATTTATATAAGCTGTGAATTGTAACAAAATTTTCTATTATTTTACATATTTATCATATATTAAAATAAATAAAAATACAATAGTATTATTTGTTGTTTGAAAATAATAAAATCAAAAAAGAGAGCAATCACCTAAAATTATACATATTTTATTAAGATATAGATAATATAATTAGAGAATATATTATTCCACGAACAGAAAAACATACTAAACAAAAATTTAAAAAACACTAATTTTGTTTAGTATGATAAACAAAATTGTTGACAAGATTTAGAAATAGTGATATACTAAAAAAGAAAAGAGGGATATCTATGATTATTCGCGAAATATATTTGTCTAAAATACGACCATTTTATGATCAAGATTTAATTAAAGTTATAATGGGAATTAGAAGATGTGGAAAGTCAGTTTTGTTATTGCAAATAATAAATGAACTAAAAGAAAAAGGAATTGAAGAAAAACAAATTATATATGTAAATTTTGAGAATGAAGATTATAGTTTTATAAAAAACGATATAGATTTACACAACTACATCAAAGAAAAAATAACCAATAAAGAAAAATACTATTTATTTTTTGATGAAATTCGAAATGTAAAAGATTGGGAAAAAGCAATAAATTCTTTTAAAGCATCTAAAAATGTATCTATTTTTATCACAGGTTCTAATAGTGATTTATTATCTGGAGAATTAGCTACACATCTGGCAGGAAGATATGTAAGTTTTAAAATATATCCACTTACTTTTAGTGAAGTATGTGAGTTAAAGAATATAAAAGAAAAAAAAGATATTGAAGAAGCTTTTGATGATTATATAACTTGGGGAGGTATGCCACAAAGATTTATGATGACAGATGAAATGCAAACTAAAACATATCTGTCTGATATATATGATTCTATTGTAGTAAAAGATATTATTACAAGATTTGGAATAAAAGATTTAGATTTATTTAATAGAATAGTTGAATATATTGTTACAACACCTTCGCAAAATTTTTCAGCAGAAAGTTTGTCAAATTATTTTGCAAATAAAGATGACAGAGAAGTGTCTAAGGTAACATTGTACAATTATTTAGAATATATGACTAAGGCTATGTTAATCAATAAAGCAGATAGATATGATATAAGAGGTAAAAGAATACTAAACGGAAAGTATAAATATTATTTGACAGATTTAGGATTGGGGCAAATAAAAAACATGGGGAAAAGACAACAATTAGGTGCATATTTAGAAAATATTGTTTACAATGAGTTAATATCTCGTGGATATGATGTAAAAATAGGAAATTTAGAAAAATCAGAAATAGATTTTATAGCAACAAAATTTAAAGAAAAAATATATATTCAAGTTGCTTATATTTTAGCAGATGATACTGTTATTGATAGAGAATTTGGAGCATATAAAGGTATTGAAGACAATTATCCTAAATATGTTTTAACGATGGATAAACATGATTTTTCTCAAGACGGAATTATTCATAAAAATGTAATTGATTGGCTATTAGAAAAATAAAAGACAGAATAAGTATGTCATAATATAATATAAAGAGGTAAATAAAATGCAAATAGAAGAATTAAAACAGATCATTTATTCATCTAACAAAATAAATGATAATATTGAAAAAAATGAATATTTAATAGAATTTTATCATATTACTAATGAGTTATTAAATCACCCTATGGTTGAACAAATGAAACATTATAGACAGCATTATAATACTTCTTGTTATGAACATTGTATAGAAGTAGCTTATTGGTCCTATGTATTCTGCAAAAAGCATGGCTTAGATTATGTATCAATTGCTAGAGCTGGTTTATTACATGATTTATTTTTATACGATTGGCGTCATTCCAAAAAAAGAATAGGTGGATGGCATGCATTTCTTCATCCTAAAATTGCTCTAAAAAATGCTAATAAGCTTTGTAATTTAAATGAAAAAGAACAAGATATCATATTCAATCATATGTGGCCTGTAACCTTTTTTCGTTTTCCAAAATATAAAGAAACTTATGTCGTTACTTTTGCAGATAAAATGAGTGCTATGAAATCTTGTTATCATTATTATCAATCAACTATATTCCATAAAAAACTATTAAGATATGCTTATGTATTTTTCGCATTTACGATTTTTAAAGTTATCTAGCCTTACGAATGTATATTTCCTACATATTTGTAAATAATATGTAGGAATATTTTTATTTAATTAGGATAAACAAAGATAACTAAATTACTTTGTTTTTTAGAAAGGATTTATATGGAAAATACGAAAATTGGTAATAAAGAAGTCATTGCCTTGCTAGTAACAATTACTTTTAATCATACGATTTTAAATGTTACGAAAACAATTGTGGATACAACAACATCGGCATCATTATTAAATATTTTATATATTGGAATCATTGCCATCATCTTTACATGCATGATTTGTTATTTTCTAAATAAATTTCCTACATTTGATTTAATAGATATTTCAAATTATTTAGGTGGAAAAGTTTTAAAATGGATCATTGGAATATCTTTTATAGCTTACTTTATCTTTTTTGCAGGTATTTTATTAAATATGTTTTCATCAGCATTACAAATTATATATTTTCCACAAACTAAAATTTTTTATATTATTTTATTATTTATTATAGGAGCTTTTATATCTTGTAATTTAAAATACAATGCTGTGTATAGAGTAGCGATCATCATCTTCCCTTTACTTGTAATTAGTACATTGTTTTTATTTTTTTCTGATATGCAATTTTTTGAGTTTGAAAAAATGTACCCTATATTTGGTGATGGACTATTTACAACATTTGCATCCGGAATTAGTAATATATTTGCCTTTCAATGCCTAGCTTATATATACTTTTTACCACCAAAATTGAGAAATCCTAACAAACTAAAAAATATTGTAGTAACAGCTATTTGTTTATCTTGTATTCTTTTACTAATTTGTGTAGCCATTATTTTATTTATGTTTAATGGATTTATTGAGACTGATGAATTGATGCCATTATATTCTGCAGTCAAATATATTGAATTTGGCTCTTTTTTTAGAAATATGGACTCTTTATTTGTATTAATTTGGATAATCTCTTTTGTAAGTTATATGGGTATCATTCTAAAAATTTCTAGTGGAATTTTTAAGAAATTAACAAATATAAAAAACAATTATGTTATAACTACTATTTTATCAATCGCTTTACTATTATGCAGTATATGGCCTAAAAACTATGCAATTTCAGTAAATTTAGCTGGTGATGCCTATAAATATACTTTTATAATATTAGCTTTAGGAATCAGTTTTCTAATATTATTATTTGCTGTAATCAAACAAAAAGTAATGAGGTGGTTTAAATGAGTAAACATTTTTTAATAATTATTATTTTCTTGATTTTGTTTGTTATCTTTATAAATGCTTTTTCGGCCTCTTATGCTTCTCATAACATATCTAATTTAGCTTATGTGTTAGCAATAGGAATTGATAAAGGTGAAAAAGCAAAAATGAAAATATCTGCTCAATTTACAAAAAATTCAACTTCTTCAAATAGTGAATCTTCTTCCAGTTCTGGTAATATTGTTTTGGTAACTGGTGAAGCAGATTCTATCTTTAGTGGTCTAAATTTATTAAATAGCTATATTGGAAAAGAATTGAATCTTGCACATTGTAGTGTTGTTATTTTTTCTGAAGAATTTGCAAAAGAACGGAATTTCAACAGAAATTTATAGTTTAATTAATAATGAAGAAATTCGCCCTTCTGCAAATATTGTAATAAGTAAATGTAGTGCTTATGATTATTTAAATAATTCTATACCTAATATTGAAAAAATGACTGTAAAGTATTATGATACATTTTCTATCACTAGTAGATTTACTGGATATATAACCAATATAACAATAGGAGATTTTTATAATAATTTTTCTTCACCAGATAGTGATAGTACAGCTATTTTAGGTGGGCTGAATGCTACTGCAAGAAAAGAAAATGAAAGTTCAGAGTCTAGTTTAAATGGTAGCTCTGAAAGTGATTCTAGTAGTGGTTCCAGCTCAAGTTCAGGTAGCGGTTCTGGTGGTTCTTCTGATTCTGGCGGTTCTGAAACAATAAATTCACAAGAATCTTCATTAGAAGATACGAATGTTATAACTAATCCAGAAGAATTAACGGCTGGTACAAGTTCTGTCATGGGTAACCGTGGAACAGAAAATATCGGTATTGCCGTTTTTAAAGAAGATAAATTGTGTGGAGAATTAACTGCTACAGAAAGTATTTGTCATTTATTAATTGGTAATGCCATAGATTCTTGTATTATTACAATTGATTCACCTTTGATTGAAAATAAAAAAATGGAATTACAATTGATTCCGTCAAAAAAATCCAAAATTTCTGTTGATATAAAAGATAATAAAATTTATGCTTCTGTTAATATCAAACTAGATGCAGATATTTTAACTCTGGAAGATGGTATAAATTATGAAGAAACTGAAACTCTAAATAAAGTCTCTATAGCTGCTGAAGAATATTTAAAATCCGAATTCAATGATTATCTAAATAAAATTAGTAAGGAATATGAAACAGATATAGACCATTTTTGTGTAAAGGCTCTTTCTCATTTTGTAACCAATTCTGAATGGGAAAGTTTCAATTGGAAAGAAAAATTTAAAAATGCAGAGTTTGATGTTCATATAGATGTGAATACTATTTCGAGTTTATTAGTTACTAAGACATAATAAAAGAGTGAATTTAGTTTCACTCTTTTATTCCTTAAATCCCTTTCCTAATACTTCTCTTGCATTTGCTACTATTATAAAACATCTTTCATCTATTTTCTTTGCTATTGTTTTTATCTTAGAAATATCCCCTCTTGAAGCAGCACAAATTAAGACTAATTTCTCTTTTTGGCTATACATCCCTTTTCCATATAAACTTGTTACACCCCTTTGTGCTTCATTTCCTATTACTTGTGCAATCTCTTCATTTTTATCAGAAATAATGAATAATAATTTTGTATAATTTACTCCTTCAAAAATGATATCTACCAGTTTTCCATACAAATATATTGCAATAATAGAATATAATCCAATTTCTATTTCTTTAAAAAAGATTACATTGAACCCTATTACTACCATATCTATAATCGTTAAATATTGACTTACTCTAATATGTGGATTATAGTTTTTTATGATATTAATAATCAGTTCTGTTCCTCCTGTTGAGGAATTAACTTTTAAAATAATTGCTGTTCCAATTCCAATAATGATTCCTCCATAAATGCATGCTAAAAATCTATCGGTTGTAATAGGGGGATATTTATCAAAAACATCTATAAAAAAAGATAAACTAGAAGTTCCTACAATAGCTTTTATAAAAAAGTCTTTCCCCATTTTATATCCAGCAAATATGAATAGTGGAATATTGAGAGCTAATATCATTGCTCCCATTGGGATCTTTAATAAATAATATGTGATTGTTGCAATACCGGAAAATCCACCTGATGATAGTTGATTGGGTAATAAAAATAATGATATTCCTAATGCCATAATTGCAGATCCAATTATCGTTCCTAACATATCGATAACAATATTTTTTATTTTTTGTTTGTCCATAAAAATCACCTATATTACAATTATTTGTAATATAGGTGATTTTATACACTATAACTTTTAAATTACAATTTTTTCTCCTGTTTCTGGATGATAATATTCATATGTTTCTTGTGGTGCTATTTTTAATAAATTTTCAAAATCATATACATAATCAAGAATATCCATCATTTCAAAGCTTCGATTATATTCCAAAATGACAGGCTCTATACTTACTTCAAAATCATGTACTGTCATCTCATAGGAATTTCCTTTTTCTAAAAAACATATTAGATTTTCATTTGTTTCTTTATTTTGTGTAGAAGAAACATATGTATAATAATTTAGGATATAAAAAGTATTTTCATTTTCTTTTGCTAATTTTTTTACTTTTTCTATTTCTGCTTCTATGTCTTTGATTTTCTGATTAATTAATGTTTCTGCATATGAATTTTTTGATTCATTCACTATGTTAATTTCTATATAATAATTTTTTTCATTTTGATAATTGTAGTAAGTTGCATAATCTACATTTTTAGTAGTTAATGTATATAAATTTTTCAATCCTACACTATCCTCTTCATATAAATCTACATCTGCTACATATCTATTATAAATTGCTATATAATCTGGATAATCTACCATTTTTATTTCTATTATTTTATTCATATCATAACGAATCGTTATACTTGCTGGATTATAATAAAATTCTGTTAATTCACCCATTTTATATAAATAAATAAATTCTGCAACTTCTTCTTCTATATCAGAATAATCTTCTACCACTAAATCTCCTGCTAATGTTAGTTCTGCTTTGTTTGCAAGAATACCATAATAAGCTGAACTTCTTAAAATATTTTCGATTGGCGCATTAGGAGTAAACATGTTTTCCAAAGTTATTTTTTCTCCTGTTGTTAAATCATAATTTAAGCCAAAAACATTTTGATATACATCATCACTATTATCATTTACTTTTGCAAAATAACTGACTGAAAATGATAATGTATTTTCAAAATTTGCAGTGTTTTCTAAATTTACACTTACATTTACAACATTATTTAAATCTTTTATTTGATCTTTATAACAATTTAAAGCAAATTGTTCTATTTCTCTATTAATTTTATTTTCTATTGTTTTATTTTTTAAACCACTTATTTGACAATACGAAACTTCCACTTTCTCTTTTGTCGCTTTTTTCTCTTCTATAAAAATATCATTTTGATTATATTTCCCTGTAAGATCAATTCCTTTAATATTTTCTTCTTTAATAAGATTTTCTACATTTTCTTCTATCACATTTTCTTCTTCGATTTCTATATTTTTATATATTATGCATAATGTTGTAATGATAATACATAAAATAGAAAATATAATGACGAATATTATTTTGGCTTTAGTCGTTTTGAACATATCCTGCCTCCTTAGCTACATTTTGACCTCTTTCTGATATCATTGCATTTACTAATTTTCTAACATCACTATCTTGAGGTTCATCTTTTCTAATGACGGCATAATAAGCAGTTTGTATGTTATATAAACCATTTTTTATATTATCATATGTTGGCTTTACTCCGTTTACTCCTAATAACTTTATTGTATCACTTGTATACATAGTTGTTGCATAATAATAATAGGAATATCCGATTGCCTCTTTCGAATTATCATAATCAGATATGACATCAATAATCTCAGTCATTCCAGATATAACATTTTCTGTGATTGGTTCCATCATTTCTTTTCCTTGCATTACTAAAGATAACATTCCTGATTGACTTCCTGAATTTTCTGGTCTTTGATATGCAAGAATTTTGCTATTTTCTCCACCAACTTCTTTCCAATTTTTTATTTCTCCTGTATATATCTCTTGAATTTGTTCTAATGTTAAATCTTCTACAGGATTATCTTTATTTACTAGAAAAACAAATGCTTCTTTTACAATTGGAACAATTTCTAATTCTACACCACTTTCTTTTGCTAATTTTTGTTCATCTTCAGATGGATATGTAACTAATATTAAATCTGTATCACCATTTATAAGATTTACATATGCATTATGTGTTTTAGAATGATTTACTTCTACCTCTTCAAGATTTGTTCCTGTAAAATCTGCTTTAAATGCCTCTGCTAATGGTAAAGTAGCAGTAGAACCGTCTATTCTAGGATAATTTTCTAATGTAAAGATTGCTTCTGTATTATCTATCTCTACTTTTTCTTGCGTAAAATACATATATCCTATTATACAAGCTATTACTACTAAAATCATTATTATGATTAATAAAACATTTACAATTCTATTATTATTCATAGAATTCCCCTTTATTTATAATCTTCTAAAAACTCAGGATATTTTTCTAAAATTTTTAATTCCATCTTTCCTTGTTTTATATTTTCATCTTGTTTTACGATTAATTCTAAAGTATACATTTCTTTTAGTTTTTCTATATTTTCTTTTTTATGACCGATTACATTATTTACATCTAATGGATTAACCGTTACTTCCACTTTTTTTACTTTTACATTTAATTGTTTTATTTTAGATACAATCATATCATACCATAATCCCGATTCGACTAATTGTCTAAATGCTGGATGATATGGGCCTGCTACAACTTCACTTTTTTCATTGTTTGGATCTGATATTTCATCTGTATTTTGCAATCCAATTCTTATGATTTCTATTTTCTTTTTATTAAACATATTGACTAATTCTTTGCAAGTCTCTACCGCTTGTACTACTGTTAATGGTTTATAATTTCCATTTAAATATTCTTTCTCTAATCTTGTGTTTTTTATAACAAGCACTGGATATATTCTTACCATTTTAGGTCTTAGTTTTATAAGTTCTTTTGCAGTATTGATTTCATCAAGTCTAGTGCTTTCAGGTAAGCCAACCATCATTTGATGACCTAGCTGGAATCTATACCATCTAATTAATTTTGAAGCTTTTCTTACATCTTGAAAAGTATGTCCTCTATTACTCTGTTTTAATATATAATCATTTGCTGATTGTACGCCTAGTTCTATTGTTTCAACTTTATATTTTTTTAATCTTTTTAAAGTTTCTCTATCTATATAGTCAGGTCTTGTTGATATTCTTATACTATCAATTTTTCCTTCTTTGATATAATTGTAAGCTGTTTGAAGAAACTCTTCTTGTTTGTCGACATCTATTCCTGTAAAACTTCCTCCAAAAAATGCAACTTCTTTTTTTAAATCTTTATCTCTAATATTTTCCAAATAAAAATCAATCGTCTTTTTAACATCTTCCTTTGTAATCATTCTTTGCTCTCCACTTATTGATTTTTGATTACAAAATATGCAATCATTTGGGCATCCTAGATGTGGTACAAAAATTGGTATTATATAATGTTTCTTCATTTTCTCACCTCTTATTTCATATTTTCTAATGCTTTTCTTGCCGCTTCCATTTCAGCTTGTTTTTTTGATTTTCCCTTTCCTGTTGCTAATTTTCTATGATTACATTCTACTTGTGCTTCAAAGGTTTTGTCGTGATCTGGTCCTGTTTCATTTAAAATCGTATATTTTATTTCCACTTCTCCATTTTCTTGTAATTTCTCTTGTAATACTGTTTTATAGTCTTTCTGTCCTACATTTTTACTTGCTATTTCTATTTCATCTTTTAAATTTTCTATGATAAAATTTTTAGCTTGTTCTAATCCTCCATCTAAATAAATAGCAGCTATCACAGCCTCTACACTATCTGCTAATATTGCAGGTCTATCCCCTCCCGATAATCTTTCTGATTTTCCTAAGTTTAAGAAATCACTAAAATTATGCTTTTTAGCTACTTTATACAAACTATTTTCACATACTACGGTCGCTCTAACTTTAGTCATTTCTCCTTCTTTTAATTTTTTATAATTTTCAAATAAAAATATACTTGATATAAATTCTAGTATACTATCTCCCAAAAATTCTAATTTTTCATTGCTTTCAACATTATGTTCATATGCATATGATGTATGTGTTAATGCGGTTTTTAACAATTCTTTATTTTTAAATTCATAACCAATATTTTCCTCTAATTCTTTCATTTTTTCACCACCTATTTTTACAAATCTATTATATACTATTTTGTATTTTTTTCAAGTTTTTTATCAAAAAAAACTTGTATTTATCTATATTTAAGTGATATAATGCCTTTTGAAAGGAAAAATATATGGATAAGAAAAAATTATATACAATCATTGGAATAGTTTTTATTTTTTTTATATTAGGTTTTATTGTTTATCCAATCTTTTATACTTCACCTAATGACTCAGAATTAACAGAAAATGTAATAGATGAATCTCAATCCACTTTAAAAGACATAGATGTTTTATCAAATCTATCTTTCTTTAAAATTTTGGTTGCAGACTCTTCTTCTAGTGATGGTCCAAAATATGCTGAAAGATTCGTAACAATTAGGAATGAAGAATCAGTTGAAAAATTAAGAGAAATGCTTAGTACTGCAACTTTATTTGAACCTGATAATCCAAGAGGATATGATTCACCAACAACTGCTATCTGTTATTTGGAAGACAATTCTATGTATAGTTTTTTTGTTGCAGATTCTAATTTAGTAGTATTCTCTGATAATAATAATAATAAAACTATGTATAGACTTAATTCTGAATATAATATTGAAGAATTTTTAACAAAATTATATACTACAAATGTTAATTCTTATAATTATTCTGTTTTATATAAAAATCAAAAATATGGAATTAAATATTCTAATAAAACAATTATTGACCCTATATATGATTCTATAACCATTATCAATCCTAAAGTTGATGTGTTTGCTGTAACCTTAGATGGTATAACAACATTTATAGATCAATATGGAGAAAATCCTTTTCCAAATTTTACAACAGTAGAATTTATATCTGGAACAGATCAAAATAACGACACTTGGTATGAGGATGTTTTAAAATTTCAAGAAAATGGTAAATATGGATTAGCTAGTTTAGATGGTTCTGTTTTGATTCCTGCAGAATGTGATAATATAGAACCACTAAATTATGAAAAAAATTATTTAATCATTTCTCAAAATGAAAGTGAAAGAGTTATTAAATTATCATCTTCTGGTTATGAAGATTTTACTCCTGATTTTGATTCTATAGAAATTCTAGGAATAGACTTGGATTATGATTCTAGTGATCAAGATTATAGCTCTTCAAATTCTACAGTTATCGTTGGGATAAATAATGGAATAAGAGAACAATATTTTGAAATTGAATAATAGGAATTTCTTAGTAAATAAAAATAGAACGAAGGTATTGTCTTCGTTCTTATTTTTATACATTTTCTTTTATATAGTCTACAACATCTCCTACTGTAACAACTTTTTCAGCATCTGCATCTGGTATTTCTATATCGAATTCTTCTTCTAAAGCCATTACTAATTCTACTATATCTAAAGAATCTGCCCCTAAATCATCAATAAATGATGCTTCCATTGTAACTGATGTATCAGCAACTCCTAATTGTTCTACTATTATTCCTTTTACTTTTTCAAAAACTTCCTCTGAACTCATAACAAGTTCACCTCCTCTCAAGTGTTAAATGAGATATATTTCATTTAATATTTTATTTTCTATCTTTACCATTTATATTATATGTTCACATATTTGTCAAGCATATTTATAATATTTTTTATTTTTTGTACTGACCATTCTAAAATCAGCTATTTTTTCTAGTTTTTTCAAATTCTTCAATCATTTTATCTACTGCTTTATTTTCTACAAATTTTTCTGCTTGCTTTATTGTATATTCAAAAAGTATTTCATCACTGCTTCCATGAGCTTTTACTACTGGTTTCTTCACACCTAAAAATAATGCCCCTCCATATGATTTATAATCCATTACTTTTTTGAATCTATTGATTGCAGGCAAACATGGTATCGTACAAATCTTTGATATTATACTCTGTGTTAGGCTTTCTGTCAACGTTTTTTTAACAAATTTTCCTAATCCTTCTGTCGTCTTTAAAAATACATTCCCTGTAAAACCATCTGTTACTATTGCATCAATTTTTCCAGAAAATGCATCTCTCCCTTCTACATTTCCTACAAAGTTTATATTTAATTCTTCTGATTTTTCTTTTAATAATTGATAACTTTCTTTAACAAGGTCATTTCCCTTTGTTTCTTCTGTTCCTATATTTAATAAACCTATTGCGGGATGTTCAATTTTAAAAGTATTTCTTAAATATATTGTTGACATTTGAGCAAACTGTAATAAATTTATTGGTTTACAGTTTGTATTTGAACCAGAATCTATTAATAAAAGCTGACTTTTATATGCTGGCAATATCCCAGCCAATGCTGGTCTATCTATCCCCTTGATTCTTCCAACTAATAAAGTTGCTCCAGCTAATAGTGCTCCTGAATTTCCTGCAGAAATAAATACATCTCCTTCATCTTCTTTAAGCATCTTGAATCCAACTACCATTGATGAGTCTTTTTTATGTTTTATTGCCACTGTCGGTTGATCTTCCATTTCTATTGTTTCTGTAGCATTTTTTATTTTTAATCTGTCTGATATTTCTTCAACTTCTTTTCCATAAAATTCTTTCACTTTTTTTCTGATTATCTCTTCTTTTCCTATTAAAACAACTTCTGCTCTAACTTGATTTATTGCATTTACTGCTCCTTTTATATTAGCATCTGGTGCATTATCTCCACCCATTGCATCTAGTAATATTTTCATGTTGTCTCCTCCTATTTATGATTATTCAAGATGGTTCTATTTTATTATTGTTTTATAAAAAAAGCAATAGTTTTACTAAATTTATGTCAAAAAAAGAAACACTACACATAGTGTTTCTTTCTATTTTTATTCTATCTAAGTTCTTCACTATCATTTCTATCAGCTTCTTCTGGCGCAGGTGTTGCTTCCTCTCTATGAGTATCTACTGTTTTTTCTTCTGGTGGTGTAATTGAATCATTTAGTTCAGTTTTTCCCATTTCAGCCATTTGTTTTCTAAAATCTGCTGCTGCATCTTGCCCTAATTGATTTTGTTGATTCTCTCTCTCTCCTCTTTGACTCTCACGTAATTGCTGTTTTGCTTTTTCACGTTCTTCTCTTAGTTCTTGCATCTTTCTATTAAATTCTTCATCTATTACACTTTCGTCTTCTTTTTGTTTTACTCTTAAATCTTTTATTTGAGCTTTTTCTTCTCTATATAATTTTGCTTCTTGAACTATACCTTTAAAGAAATCTCCTATTCTCGTAAATATATTCAATCTTTGCCTAATTACTAAAGATTTTTCTTCTTTATCAAGATCATTCATATCCTGTTCATAATCTCCTTGACTATATTCTAAGCTTTCTTGTTCTTGCTTTAATTCTTCATATAATTGATTTAGTTCTTGTCTTTTAATGGCCATTTCTTCTATTCTTTTTGCTGCTTGTTGAGACTCTACTTTTTTGCTTTCTTTTAACTTTTTAGTTAAATTTTCTACACCACCTGAGTCCTGAACATAGTTTTTAGGATACATGAAATAAGGTGATTCTGCATCATATTCCTCATTTCCACTCATTTCTCTTTGCAATGTTTTTATCTTACTATTTAAAATTGCTATATTATCTATTGCACTATTTTCTCTATCTTCTTTATCTGTTAATAATGCTGTTCTTTTATCTTCATAGGAAGCTCTTAAATTTTGTAAATCGATTTCTCTTTGAATTTTTGCAATTAACATTTTTACTTTAAAAGCTAAGATATGTCTTTTTAATGGGCTTTTTTCTTGTTCAATTCTTTGTGATAATAAATCGATTTTCTCCATTAATGTTCTTGCCTTCTCTGATAGTGTTTTACTATGATTATTTTCTTGATTAGGTGTTTCTTTTCCCATGATTTCATCTAAAAAAACTTGCTTTTCTTCAATTTGAAGCATATCGGTTAACCATATGTTATTTTCTTGTAATAACCTATTAAAGATTTCCTTATTTTTCCCCGTAGCTGTTTTTGTTAATGTTAAATAACCTCTAATATCTTCATCAGATATTCCTTCAGCTCTAGCTCCTTCTACTAATTTCTTATAATTTTCTTTATTCACTGCCATTTTTCCCCTCCTATGATTCTTTATTTTCTATTTTTCTAAGAAGTTCATTTAATTTTCTTTTACATTTTATTAATGTATCTTGGTCTACACCTTTAAAATCATCATCCGTAAATTCTATTCCATATTCTTCAAATACAATTTTATCATTATCTTTTTCCATAAAAAAAGCTCCTTTCTTTTGTAAAAATATAATTATCCATAATTATTATACAATATTTTACTTTTTTTGTCAAATACGCCAAAAAGAGTCATTTTGCAATAACTCCTTTCTAATATTCTAAATTATGCAAGTATATCTGAAACAACTCCTGAACCAACTGTTCTTCCACCTTCACGAATAGCAAATCTTAGTCCTTTTTCTATAGCGATTGGTGTAATTAATTCGATTGTCATTGATACATTATCTCCTGGCATAACCATTTCTGTTCCAGCTGCTAATTCAATAACACCTGTAACATCTGTTGTTCTGAAATAGAAT
>CALXUT010000023.1 GCA_944391755.1 uncultured Clostridia bacterium | reverse complement strand
GCTTAAAAATATTATGAATATAATTAAGGCAAATACTATAATAGTTTCGACAACTAAAGCAAATAAAAGTAAGTATATTATTTCTAATAAAACTGCTTCTATCATAGCACCACCTCCATTCTAAAGGCCAAGCCTTTATATGTAAAGTGGCAAACCACATCTGCTTATTCTCATTTCCTATAGCAATTATTCTACAATAGTCTTTTTATTTTGTCTACAAAATTTATAAAATTCATAAAATTTTATTCTAATATATATAAACTGCTTTTAACAGATTATAAACTATTCTTCTTTATTTTTATATATTTTGTAAGATATTTTATAAGATATAAAATACATAATTACCATAAGTGCTATTAATACTATTAGTCCAAACTTATTGATGAAATTATTCAACATTTCCATATCTATACTAAGATTTGATTTCATTATTAAAAAACCTGCTCCTGCTCCTATTGCAATTAGTATAAATAATAATACAAACATTTGGATTCTTCCTTTTTCTGCTCCCCACTTAAATATACTTGGAATTTGTATAGATTGCATTAAAGATATTCCCCACATTCCACCTATTGTTGTTGTAATTAAACTTTCATAGTCAATGGGTATTGTGTTTTCTGGTTTTACATAATTCATAACATTTGCAACAACTGCTGTTAATAAAAAACCTAATATACCTCCTAAAATAGTCGCACCTATTGCTAAAATAAATTTTTCTTTTACAATTTCTTTTCTAGTAGTAGGTAATGATAAAATATATTTATTTGCCTTTGATGTTTCATCATAATTAAATGTAGAAAGTGACATCATACCTACTATTGTACATATGACAATTGCTCCCCAATTAATTGCTTCTGTTCCTACTACTGCAATTCCACAAAATAAAATAATTATAATTAAAGTTGTTTTGTAACTTGCTAAATTGTATAAATCTTTTTTTAATAATCCTTTTATCATTTCTATTTTTCCCCCTTAATATAAAATAACATGATATCTTCTATAGATGGCTTATCAATTGTTGTGATATTGTATTTTTTTCTGATATTATCTTTATTGTCTGTTAATACCTCATACTGATATTTTTCTTTTTTGTATTTAATATAATCTTTTTCTTCTATTTTTGAAAAGTCTTCTTTACTACATTTTATAATTCCATAGTTTTCTAATAATTCATTTGTTGGTGAATTAAATACCATTTTTCCGTTTTCAATAAATACGATATAATCTGATATATGTTCTAAGTCTGTTGTAATATGTGTAGATAATAATATTGACCTTGTTTCATCTTCTTCTATATACTTTCTAAATATATCCAAAATTTCATTTCTGACAACTGGATCTAATCCACTTGTTGGTTCATCTAATATTAAAATTTTTGGATTATGTGATATTGCAGTTGCAATTTTTAATTTCATTTTCATACCACTTGAAAATTCTTTTATTAATTTATTGGTTGGTAAATGAAATTGTTCTAAATAATGATTATATTTGCTTTCATCCCAAGTTTTATAAATGTCTTTCATGATGGAATTAATGTGCTTTGCTGTTAAATATTCTGACAAAAAACTATCATCTAATACGACTCCTACTTGTTCTTTAATCTCTTTTTCATTTTCCTTATTATCTTTTCCTAGTATGTGTATATTTCCTTCTGATTTTGTAATATTTAATATAGATTTAATAGTCGTCGTTTTTCCTGCGCCATTTTCTCCTATTAATCCTACAATGCAACCTTCTGGCACATTAAAACTAATGTCTTTTAATTCAAAATCTTTATATGCTTTTGAAACATTTTTTAATTCAATATTATTTTTCATATTAAAAGTCCCCCTCAAATATCATTTTAAATAATTCTTTAATTTCTTCTTCAGAAATATTAGATATTTTTGAAATATCATAAATTTTTTCAATATATTCTTGTATTTCTTTTAGTTTTTCTTCTTTCATCAATTCCAGATTTTTAGGAGCAACAAAACTTCCCTTTCCTTGAACTGTTTTTATGAATCCTTCTTGTTCTAATTCGTCATAAGCTTTTTTTACTGTTAAAAAACTAATTTTTAAGTCATTTGCCATACTTCTTACAGATGGTAAAATATCTTCTTCTTTCAGTTCATTAGAAAATATAGCTTGCTTTATAGCTGTTTTGATTTGCTCATAAATTGGTGTACTACTATTATTACTAATAATGATATTCATATTTTTTCACCTCACTGTTATTTGCTGTTATATTTATATTATAACACTATATAACAATATGTCAATACTTTAAGAAAATTTTAAGAAATTGTTCATATTTTTTTAAAACTTTATTTTCCATCATTATGTATAATATATTTAGGTTTTATCGGAGGTTATTATCATGAAAAAGAATTATAAGAAAAGAAACAAGAGAAAATTAAGTTTTAAAAAAATTACTGTATTTATTTTATTTATTATTCTAATTTTGTTTATCTATACCAATAATCATTCTGTATTATTTAGTAATAATGATGTTGTTATGAATTTAAGTAATCCATTAAGTACAAATCAAAATACTATCTATCCTGTCATCAAACAAGATCAGAATGAGAAATATGCAGGTATTGGACAAGAAAAGGTATCCAATAAAGATGGTTATTTTACAACTTTTACTACTGATAATCATTATCAAAAAATATATAAAGAGTACAAGCAAAATGGGGATTCTTCTTGGAGTAATAAAGAATATTGGGGTTCTACTATGGCAGAAAATGGTTGTGGTATAACGGTAATGTCTATTATATTAAGTGGATATGGAAAAGATTACACTCCAGAAGATTTAAGAGAAAAATATTATCCTGTTATGAATTATGAAAATTTTTCTAAAGAGTTATCTTCTACTTTTGGAATTAAAAATTCTGATTTTTACTATGATTCTATTCATTTATCAAATGAGAAAATTATAGAACATTTAGAATCCAATAGACCTATTGTTGTTTGTGTTTGGAATAAACCTACAAATAATCGTTGGACTACCGCTTCTCATTACATGGCTCTCCTTGCTACAGATGGTGATCATATGGTCTATGTGTCTAATCCAAACGGTTTAGAAAATGATAGCAAGAGTTCTGGTTGGTATGATATTGATGAAATTACTCCTTATCTTGCTAAAGCATTGTATATAGAAGATTATAAATAAGAAAAAAGGTTAGTTGTATATAAAATAACTAACCTTTTTATATGAAGTTCTTAATGAAAATATCTTATACAGATTTCTTTACTCAAAAGTAGGCTGGTCATAAGATAGATTTCCATCTGCATTTATGGTAAATTTTATTCTGATTGAAAAATCGTCTTCTGTAAAAGAAACAAATTCATATTCTCCTTCTCCTAATTCTCCATACAATTGTGTCCAATTACATACTTTTCCGATTATTTGAGATGATTGATTTGTTACCTCTTCTACTGTGCTTTCACTTGAAATGTCTGAGATTTTTTCTACTTCTTCCCATATATATTCAGTTCCTGTTCCGTGTGAAACCTGCAGTAGAATTTTCAGTTTCTTCTCCTATTATTTCTCCAACACCTGTATAATTCTCATTTTTTACTTTTTGGTATATCGTATAATTATTTGTATATATGTATGGTAATTCATTAGTATCTTCTATTGCAAGAGATAAACTATGATTTGTAAGCTCTTTTATAGAAACTGTTACATTTTCTTTTGAGCTATAGCAATATCTTAATATGTTTTGTGGTATTTCCGTATCACTTTTTTCTTTTGTAATTTCTATCTTCTCAACATTACTAAGCTGTTCTGGATAAGTAGATAATATTGTTCCGTCAAAATAAATTTCTATCTCTTGCCCTTGCTCGAATCCAATATTTCCTTCATCTGTAAATCCAACACTATATAAGCTTGTTGCATTTTCTATTCCCATAGCAAATAAACTATTTTCATTTACTTTTACAACAACTGCTTTTATTGTTGCAGTCCTATTATTTTCTTCGAATTCATTTAAAAAGTCATCATAGTCCATAAACCATGTTCCTATTTTTATATCATCAAATCCTGATAATGTATGAAAATCTATTACTTTATATCCTAGTCCCAAATATTCTACCGTTCCTCCATCCCTTATTCTTGCTGCATTCTTAATACAAAATATTGGTGTTTCTTGTTTATTCACTCTATAACAATCTATAGCAAAAAATATAATTCCTAATAAAATGATTATCCCTAAAATAATACATACGATTTTTACTGTTTTTTTCATATACACTCCCCCTTATAATTAATATTTATATTCCAAACTCTTTAGCATATTGGACAATACCTTTTATTTCTGTATTTGCCTCATTTAATTTTATAGCCATAAAATTTTCATTTGGTACATCAAAAGGCGCTTTTATTCCATATTGAATAGCAGGAATATATCCAAATTTTGGATAATATTTTTCACTACCTAGCACAACTGAATAATGATACCCTAAATTTTTTGCTATTTTATGTCCTTCTTCTATTAGTTTACTTCCAACACCTTGATGTTGGTATTCTGGTAATACGCCAAGTGGTGCTAAAGCGAGTTCTTCAAATTGCCCTATTTTTATTTTTGTAAATAATATATAACCTACAATTTTATTATCTTCGATCGCTACTAATGATAATTTCGGAATAAAGTTATTACTTTTTCTTAAAGCTACAACTAAATCATGTTCATTACCATCACTATGCTCTGCTTTCTAGTTCAAGTATTAATTTTTCAACATTTGTTTTTCGTGCTTTCATTTCTTCTAAATATCTATTTATTCTTTCTTGAGATACATGTTTTTTTCTTGGTATATTTCTGATTTCATATTCAAAACTTTTAGCTAATGCTCTTTCTAAAGTATAAGGAGAAATGCCACACTGTTTAACTGCAAATGTATCACTATCTACTTCACTACTAATTTCTCTTTCACAACTTGTACTTTCTTTCTGATTATCACTAAAACAATGTCCTAATTCATGGAAATATATAGCTTTTCTTTCTTCTGCAGTTAATCCGCATTTCTAATAATTTCTTCTTATCTCTTATTATTAAAGCTATTTTATCATGTATCTTATAAGTTCCACAGGATGAACCAAAATCAACATTTTCGATAATATCAGCATATATAGCATAAAATTCTTTAAACTTCATTAAATCTGATGTAACGATAGCTCTATTTTTTCCAATAGATATTACTTTACCTTTTTTGTATTTATCTGCAATTTCTAGCATATATTAAATCTCCCCTACAACTTACTATTTTGCTAACCAATTTGCAATATCATATATTTGAATTCCTTCATATTGATAATCTTCATGTCTTGTTCTTGCTATTATTATCTTAGGATATGCATCTCTTATTTGAAGTAGTGGAGTTGTTTCTCTT
>CALXUT010000022.1 GCA_944391755.1 uncultured Clostridia bacterium | reverse complement strand
TGTTAAGATTAGTTTTGTATTTGAAAAAATAGTAGAAACTAAGTAAAAGCATTACTTAATTCCTACTATATTGCCTTATTCAACTATCATTTCTAATTTTATGATATGTTTATCATCAGGCTTTGGTGGTTTGCTCTGGTAAAAATCACGATACTTTTTTAGTTCCCGTTCTGCGATTTTCTTATTTTTGCAGTATGCTTTTACTTCACCACCTTTTTCATCATCGTAGATAAATACAGCATAAAAAGTTTTAGTTTTTGCCATAGCAATAACCTCCTTCAAATATTTTGAGGATAATGTATCACACATTTTTAATTGTGTCAAATTCATATCAGAACATAATTTTAATGGTAAAGGAATAATTTTAAATATTATCCATAAAAATGGACATTAGGAAATTAGGAAATCATACAGTAAATCATAAAAGCATGCCAAGTATAACAAATGAAGAAATAGAAAAAGAAGTCATGCAATTACATCAAGCTGTTTTTGAAAAATTTAATTATGAAATGAAATATATCAGACCTCCACAAGGAGAGTTTAATAGTCGAACTTTAAAAAAATGTCTAGAACTTGGATATAAAACAGTAATGTGGAGTTTTGCTTATTGCGATTGGGACGAAAATAAGCAACCAGATATAGAAAAAGCCAAAAATATGATAAAGGATAACTTACATCCAGGAGAAATTATGTTATTACATTCAAATTCTAAGACAAATTCAGAAATATTAGACACAATCATAAAAGAAATAAAAAATCAAGGATATGCATTTCAATCTTTAGATCAATGTTTATAATTCAATACTTGTTTAAAATAAATTTCTTAAGCTGTTGATATATGAATATTTTTTATCAAAAACATAGCTGGGGTCTTCCTATGGGTCTTTGATTGCAAAATATTCATATATCAACATATAACACATATTTATAATAAAAAATAGCAAATAGTAACAATCAATTTGAATAGCAGGAGGAAAGTTTATGAGAAAAAAGAGAATAGAACAGATTTTAGAAATACCGCAAGAAGTATATAGTGACATACCTAAAATAACCATAACAGGATTTAATGAACTCATATTGGAAAATTACAAAGGAATATTAGAGTACGAAGAATATTTTGCGAGTATTAGTACACATATTGGAATTGTAAATATAAATGGATTTAATTTAAATTTAGAGAAAATGACAAATGATGATATAAAAATAACCGGAAAAATAGAAAGTATTGAGTTAGAAAGAATGCAAGATTAATGGAGGGAATAAATGATTATTAAGGTTTTGCTACAATATTTATTAGGATATGTTAGAGTGACCATTGAAGGATATTATATAGAAAGATTTATCAATATATGTACGACTAGTAAAATCTTAATATGGAATTTAAAAAGAGACAAGGGGGTAAGGTTATACTTAAATGTTGGAATAAATGATTTTTACAGAATTATAAAAATTGCTAAAAAATTAAAATGTAAAGTAAAAATTAATAAAAAACGAGGAATACCATTTATCATTAATAAATATAGAAAAAGAAAAGTGTTTTTAATTTCATTATTCATCATTATGATTATAATGTATGTAAGTACAGGATATGTATGGAATATAGAAATACAAATAGAGGATAATCAAAAATTAGATAATATAAAAGAAGATATTATTTCAGCTGGACTTAAAACGGGTATAAAAAAACAAGAAGTTAATACAGAAGAAATCATTAATCAAATTAGATTAAAACGAGATGATATTTCTTGGATAGGAATAGACTTGAAAGGAACAAATGCGATAGTTAGAGTTGTAAAAGCCAAAGAGGCTCCAGAAATCATTGATGAAAAAGATTTCTGTAATATAGTAGCAACTAAATCTGGAACAATTACACAAATCATAGCACAAAATGGTACACCATTAGTTAAAGTAGGTGATGAGGTAGAAGAAGGGCAAATATTAATACAAGGTGCAATGGAAGGAAAATATACGGGAATAAGGTATGTACATAGTTTAGGAGAAGTAAAAGCAATTGTGAAATATACAAAAACAGAAAAAATTCCGTATAAAGAGGAAAAAACTGTCAAAACAGGTAACATAGAGAAGAAATACCAAATAAAATTTAAGAATTTTCAAATAAATTTTTATAAAACCCTTTCAAATTTTAAAATTTATGATACAATAGAAGAGGATAAAAAGTTAAAATTATTTTCAAACTTTTACTTGCCAATTTCCGTAACAAAAATAACCAATGAAGAATTGGAAAAAATTTCAAAAGAGTATACAGTAGAAGAAGCAACTGAATTTGGAACAAAAAAATTAGAACAAGAAATAGAAACAGAAATCGAAAGCAAAGAAAACATTCTTCGGAAAAGAGGCAAATGTAACAGAAACAGAAGAATATGTAGAAGTTACTGTTACATATGAGGTGATTGAAGATATAGGAATGCAGGAAAAAATTGAAGAACCAATACAACCAAAAGAAGAAACACAGTAAAGTACCTGCCTACCAAAGAACTTAGAAAGGGTGAAATTATGGAAGAAAGAAGTCTAAGAGTTGTAGGAACAGATAAAACATTTTTTAATAAATTAACAAATACACTAAACAAATTATTAATACCAACACAAATTGGGTTAAATGGTATGCGTATTAGTATGAAGAGAAATGCATTATTAAAGGCATTTGAAATTGCAGAAGAAGAGGAAGATGCAAGTAAAAAAGAAATTGCAGATAAAAAATATGAAGATGCCTATACTGCTTATTTAGAAGCGTTAGATAAATATGTGTTAGATACAATATATAAAAAAGTAAAAAATGAAACAGCAACAAAATTAGAAAGTATGGCATTATCACAATATTATGGAATAGTACAATTGAAACAGAGTGAATATGTAGAATATAAATATAGAAAACAAAAATATTTATTAGAATTAGATAAAGAAACTGTAATAAATTCTGCTAAAGCTAAAATTGCTGAGAAATATCAAAAATTTTATGTTTCAAAACAAGACACACTTTATAAAGGAATACTAAAAAATTATTCAATAAAATTAGCTGATAATACCAATATATATGATTCAACAAAAGAGTGGATATACATAAAAATATTTGATACGCTAGAGGATTATATAAAAAATATTTTACCATTGAAAATAAATGATCCAAAACTAGAAAAAGTAGTAAAAGAATATGAAAAATATGAAAAATTTTCAATAGGAAAATTAGATGCTAGAGATAATATTGAAAAGAATTTAATTTTACTAGGAATTAGTAGAAATTTATTCACACATAGTTTGCCTTTAGTAGTAGCTGAGCAATGTTATATGAAACTTTTAAAAGATGCTAGATGTTTAGTACAGGATACTAAAATAGCTGCAAAGAGAGAGAAAGCATATACGATGTTATTAAATTTAATCGAAGATTTTAATATAAAATTATTAGCAACAAAAGTATATTGGGAAAACCAAAAAGAAAGGGAAGAATTTAAAAGCTTTTTTGACAAATACAAAATTATTGAAAAATTAAAAGAAACGGACTTTATTGAATATGTAAAACAAAAAGAGATATTGTTTATAAGAGAAGATATAAAAAAGATTGAACAAGAAAAAACAGATTATAGTAAACTTGTAAAATATTATAAGAGAAAATTAGTAGATTATGGTGTAATGAGAGAAATAAAAGAAATAAAAAGTGAAAATAAAAAATTTACAAGAAATAAACAAAATGTAAGTATAAAAGAACTTGCAAGTGCATAAAGGATGGAAGAAATGTATCAATTAGAATATTTAGATATTGATAAAAACAATGAATATGAAAATATAATAGAAAGAGTTGTGAAAAAATGTTTTGAAACAGAAAAATTAGAAAATTCAAAACTATACATAAGTATTACGTTAACGACTCCTGAAACGATTCGTAAGATAAATAAACAATATAGAAATATAGATAAAGAAACAGATGTATTATCATTTCCCATGTTTGAAAAAGAAGAATTAGATGAAAAAATAAAAACTAATGACTTTGAACATGAAGATGTTTTAGGAGATATCGTCATTTCTATAGAAAGAGTAAAAGGACAAGCTAAAGAATATGGACATAGTTTTGAAAGAGAACTAGCATACATGATTGTACATGGATTTTATCATCTGATGGGATATGATCATATAAAAGAGGAAGATAAAGTAAAAATGAGACCTAAAGAAGAAAAGGTTTTAAATGACTTAGGAATTAGAAGGGATGAAACAAATGAAGGATAAAAAAACATGGATATTAATATCTGTTTTAATAATTCTTATAGTAGTAGCTGGTGCGCTTTTGGCTTATAAAATTTATAAACAAAACAATGAACAAGGAGCACAAGATACTGTTGAAACAGGAAGTCAAGTACAAGAAGAGCCTTTGGTAATACCAGAAAAAGAAGTGCAAATTTTTCAAGGAACAGATAGACCTATAGCTGTTATGATTGATAATCATTCTGGTGCATGGCCACAAGCAAATTTAAATAAAGCATACCTAGTGTATGAAATTGTTGTAGAAGGTGGAGAAACTAGATTAATGGCACTTTTTAAAGGACAAGATTTAGATAAAATAGGACCAGTCAGAAGTTCAAGACACTATTTCTTAGACTATGCTTTAGAAAATGATGCTATCTATGTTCATCATGGATGGAGTCCACAAGCTCAAAGTGATATATCAAAACTTGGCGTGAATAATATTAATGGCATACAAGAAAGTTCTAAAAATTTTTGGAGAGTAAAGGACAAATATGCACCACATAATTTATTTACAAGTACGGCTTCTATTTTAGAAATAGCTCAAAGAAAAGGATATGAGACAACATCACAAAAAGAAAGTGTGCTAAATTATGTTGCATATGAATATGACTTAGCACAAAAGTATGAGAAACAAGAAGAAACTGATACAACGAATACTTCAGAAACCAATACAGATCAAGCAATAGAAGTGTTAGATGCAACTACAATTACGATACCACATTCACAGCTTCAAACTGTAAAATATGAATATAATTCTGAAACAAAGACATATACAAGATATGCAAGAGGAAAACTTCAAACAGATTATATAACAGGAGAACCAGTAACAACGAAAAATATAATTATAACAAAATGTAACAATTATACATTAACAACAGATACAGAAGGAAAAGGTAGACAAGGATTAAACAATATAGGAACATTTGATGGATATTATATAACCAATGGAAAAGCAATTCCAATAAAATGTACGAAATCAGCAAGAAATGCACAAACGATATATAAAGACTTAGCTGGAAATGAAATAGAAGTAAATGACGGAAATACATTTATTAATATTTGTCCAGCAAATGCTAAAGTAAAAATAGAGGGGGCACAATAAATTCTATAAAAAGGGGATTTAGCCCTTTTCTTTATGATAGATTAAGAATTTAAAAAAATGTTATAATATAAAAAGGGAGGAATTTTTATGAATTCAAATAGAAAAGTCGTTTTAGTTGGCGCTGGGTTTGTAGGGACAAGTTTTGCATATTCATTATTAAATCAAGGTGGAGTAGATGAATTAGTTTTAATTGATGTAAACAAAGATAAAATTATTGGAGAAGAAATGGATTTATCACATGGATTACCATATGCTCCTCATAAAATGCTAATAAAAGCAGGAGATTATGATGAATGTAAAAACGCAAATATAGTTGTCATCACAGCAGGATTAGCACAAAAACCAGGACAATCTAGATTAGAGTTAGCAGTGGCAAACGCTAAAATCATGAAAGATATCACACAAAATGTTATGAAAAATGGGTTCAAAGGTGTATTTATTGTAGCAAGTAATCCAGTTGATTTAATGTCCTATGTGGTAGCAGAAGTGTCAGGACTACCAAAATCTAGAGTAATTGGTTCAGGGACAGTTTTAGATACTGCTAGATTAAGATATTTGATTGCAGAATATATAGGGGTATCAAGTAAAAATATTCATGCATATATTTTAGGAGAACATGGAGATTCATCGTTAGTTCCTTGGGAACATTGTTATGTTGGATGTAAAAAAATTACAGATATCATGAAAGAGAAAAAACATCCAATGGAAAATTTACAGAGAATACATGATTATGTGTGGCAAGCTGCTTATGATATTATTGAGAAGAAAAAAGCAACCTATTATGGAATTGGGATGGCATTAAACAGATTGGTAAGAGCTGTTTTAGATGATGAAAATTCAATACTTACAGTTTCAACATATCAAAATAATGAATATGGTCAAGAAGGTATGTATATAGGAGTTCCAGCAATTATTAATAAAAATGGAGTGAAAGATATTATAGAACTAAAACTAAATGAAGACGATCAAAAGAAATTTAATCATAGTTGTGAAATCATGAAAGAAACTATAGAAAAAGAAATCACACCTATCCTAAATGAAGAATAAGGCTATCACTAGATAGCTTTATTTTTTGAAAAAAATAATAAAAAAAGATAAAAACCTAAGTAAAATATTGTTTTTTCAAGAAAAACAATATATAATAATGGCAAAGAAAATATAAAATATGAAGGAGGACTATCATGCAAGTAAGTAAAGAAGAATTATTGCATATAGCAAATTTAGCACAATTGACATTAGAAGATAATGAAGTGGAAAAATATTTACAAAATTTACAAGAAATTTTAAATTTTGCAAATATTGTAAATAATGCACCAGTTGATGAATTAGATATCACAATAGGTGCAAACGAAGCAAAAAATGTATTTAGAAAAGATGAAGTAAAGATATTTGAAGATATTGATAGTTTACTACAAAATGCACCAACACAAGAACAACATATGTTCAAATTACCAAAAGTGATTAATTAGATAGGAGGTAAGGGAATGAACATTACAGAATTAACCGTACATGAGTTACAGGATAAATTAAAAAATAAGGAATTAACAGTAACAGAAATTACAAAAGCTTATGTTGATAGAATCAATGAAAAAGAAAAAGATGTACAGGCATTTATAACAGAATTAACAGAAGAAGGTATGAAACAAGCAGAAGAAATTCAAAAAAGAATAGATGCTGGTGAAAAAGTAGGAGAATTAGCAGGAATCCCAATAGGAATAAAAGATATAATTTGTACAAAAGGTGTAAAAACAACATGTGCATCAAAAATGCTAGAAAACTTTATATCACCATATGATGCAACTGTAATGGAAAAAATAAATGCAGAAGAAATGATAGATTTAGGAAAATTAAATATGGATGAATTTGCCATGGGAGGTTCAACAGAATATTCGTATTTTAAAAAGACAAAAAATCCATGGGATTTATCAAGAGTACCTGGAGGATCATCAGGAGGTTCTGCAGCTGCTGTAGCAGCAGATATGGTACCATGGGCATTAGGAACAGATACAGGTGGTAGTGTTAGACAACCAGCAAGTTTGTGTGGAATTGTTGGATTAAAACCAACTTATGGATTGATTTCAAGATATGGTGTTGTGGCATTTGCATCATCATTAGATCAAGTAGGTGTATTTACAAAAGATGTACAAGATTGTGCTATGCTTTTAAATGTAGTTGCTGGACATGATGAGAAAGATACAACATCTGTAGATGTTGGGCCAAAAGACTATACAAAGGCATTACAAAAAGATATTAAAGGATTAAAAATTGGAATTCCAAAAGAATTTTATGGAGAAGGAATTAATCCAGAAGTAAAGGCATCATTAGAAGAAGCAATAGCAAAATACAAAGAAATGGGAGCAGAAGTAGAGGAATTTTCATTAGATATTGCAAAATATGCATTAGCAACTTATTATATCATTGCCTGTGCAGAAGCAAGTTCAAACTTAGGAAGATATGATGGAGATCGATATACTTATAGAGCAAAGGATTGTAAAAACTTAAAAGAAATTTATAAAAAATCAAGAAGTGAAGGATTTGGAGCAGAAGTAAAAAGAAGAATTATTCTTGGAACATATGTGCTATCATCTGGATATTATGATGCTTATTACAAAAAAGCACAAAAAGTTCGTACTTTAGTTATGAATGAATTTCATAAAGCTTTTGAAAAATATGATGTGATTGTAACACCAACATCTCCAACAGTGGCTTTTAAGTTAGGAGAAAAATCAAATAATCCAATGGAAATGTATTTAGCAGATATATGTACAGTTTCAGTCAATATTGCAGGACTTCCAGGAATATCTGTACCATGTGGTGTGGACAAGCAAGGAATGCCAATAGGAATGCAAATCATAGGAAATAAATTCTGTGAAGAAACAATCATAAAAGCAGCATATGCATATGAACAACAAACAAAATTTAGAGAAAAATATAAACCTACATTTAAAAATAAATAAGTCAAACTTTCATAAGAAAGGAAAGATTATGATAAAATGGAACGAACAATTAATAGAGTATTAATGATTATATTCATCATATTGTTGGCAATTGCTGTAGCATTGTTTGTGAAGGATAGGATAGAAATAAAAAAAGAAAATAACACATCTATCAGTGAAGCTGAAAACACTAACAATCAAACTGAAAATAATATTTCCAATACGACAGGAAATAATGAAATTATAGAAGAAACAGATGTAAGTAATGACTTATTTGCAGAGTATTATGATGAAGCTGAAAAATTGATGGAGACCATGACCTTAGAAGAAAAAGTAGGGCAAATGTTTTTTGCTAGATATCCTGATGATGGCGTTATTGAAGAAATAAAAAATGAAAATCCAGGAGGATACATTTTATTTAGCAAAGATTTTAAGGACGAAACAAAAGAAAGTATAGTAAATGAGTTGAATGAAAATCAAGAAGCAAGTAAAATTAAACTCATTTTTGGGGTAGATGAAGAAGGTGGAACAGTCGTAAGAGTAAGTTCTCATAAAGCTTTTAGAGATTCTAAATTCTTGTCACCACAAGAATTATGGGCACAGGGACAGCTTCCTGCAATATTAGAAGATTCTAAAGAAAAATCAGAATTACTTAAAAGTATTGGAATAAACATGAATTTAGCACCAGTTGCAGATGTACCAACAAAATCTACATCTTTTATATATGAAAGATCTTATGGAAGAGGCGTAGAAAAAACAGCAACATATGTAGCACAATTAATTGAAACAATGAACGAATCCAATATGATTTCTGTTATGAAACATTTCCCAGGATATGGGGATAATGAAGATACACATACAGGAATTGCCATAGATGAAAGACCATATAGTACCTTTGAAAATGCGGATTTTCTACCATTTAAAAGTGGTATAGAAGCAGGAAGTCCATGTATATTGGTAAGTCATAACATTGTAAAAGCAATGGATGAAAATCATCCCGCATCTTTATCAGAAAATGTGCACAAAATACTAAGAGAAGAATTAGGATTTACAGGAATTATTATGACAGATGATTTAGCTATGGATGCTGTAAAAGAATATGCAGATAACGGAGAAGCGGCAGTACAAGCTGTTCTTGCTGGAAATGATATGATTATTTCATCCAATTTTGTAGAACAAAAACAAGAGGTCTTAAATGCCATAAAGGATAATAGAATAGATGAAAATACAATTAATATAGCAGTTAGAAGAATACTTGCAATGAAATATGCTTATGGAATAATAGAATAAGAGGAGGAAAATAAATGCCAAGAGAAGATTATGAAGTGGTAATGGGGTTAGAAGTACATGCGGAATTATCTACAAAAACAAAAATATTTTGTAGTTGTCCAACATCATTTGATGCTAAACCTAATACAAATGTATGTCCAATATGTATGGCAATGCCAGGAACATTACCAGTATTAAATGAAAAAGTTGTAGAATATGCAGTAAAGGCAGGGTTAGCAACCAACTGTGAAATATCAAGAGATAGTAAAAATGATAGAAAAAATTATTTTTATCCAGATACACCGAGAGCATATCAAATATCTCAATATGATAAGCCTCTTTGTGAACATGGATATATTGAAATAGAAACAAGTCAAGGAAAGAAAAAAATAAGAATAACAAGAATTCATATAGAAGATGATGCAGGAAAATTAAACCATGATGAATTGAGTGGAGGTAGCTTAGTAGATTTAAATCGAGCTGGAGTTCCTTTAATTGAAATTGTATCAGAACCAGATTTTAGAACAATTGAAGAAGTGGATTCTTATTTGAAAAAACTAAAATCTATATTAGAATATATAGAAGTATCAGATTGTAAAATGCAAGAAGGTTCATTTAGAGCAGATGTCAATGTTTCAATTAGACCAAAGGGAAGTGCTAAACTTGGTACTCGTACAGAAATGAAAGGAATGAGTTCATTTAGAAGTATAACAAGAGCAATAGAATATGAAATAGGAAGACAAATAGATGTTATTGAAAAAGGTGGAGTAATAGAACAGGAAACATTAAGATGGGATGAAGTATCAGGAAAAACATTTTCTATGAGAGATAAAGAAGATGCACAAGATTATCGATATTTTCCAGAACCAGATTTAGTAGCCATTAAATTATCAGAAGAATATATAGAAAATATCAGAAAAAGTTTACCAGAATTACCAGAAAGTAGAAAACAAAGATATCTTGAAGAGTATAAATTATCAGAAAAAGATGCAGGAATCCTTACATCTTCAAAATATTTATCAGATTTATTTGAAAAAGCATCTGAAATATGTGGAAATTATAAAGCAGTCAATAACTGGATTATATCTGATATTTCAAGAATATTAAATGAAACAGAAATGGATCCAATAGAAATTCCTTTTGATGCAAAACAATTGGCAAAATTAGTAACACTAATTGATAAAGGAACAATCAGTTCTAGTATTGGTAAAAAAGTACTTGAAGAATTATTTGAAAATCCTAGAGATCCAGAAGACATTATCAAAGAAAAAGGATGGATACAAATTTCTGATGAAGGAGCAATCAAAGAAATTGTACGAAAAATCATAGATGCAAATCCACAATCTGTAGCAGATTATAAAGGCGGAAAAGACAGAGCATTAGGATTCTTAGTAGGACAAGCAATGAAAGAAACCAAAGGAAAAGCAAATCCACAAATGCTTAATAAAATGTTTGCAGAGGAATTAAAAAAATAAAATAGTAGCTATGCAAAAAGCAATATATAACTATCTGATAGCCGAATCATAGCTGGGGCTTTCGAACCAGAATTGGCAGTGTTGGATAGGGATATATTGCTTTTTGTATTGACAAAAAGTAATATAAGTGTTAATATAATAGTGCATCTATAGCTTTACCAATTAATTCAAAAAAAATTATTTTCTATTATTTTTAAATCTAAAATAAATCAAAAAACTTGAAAAAAAATAAAAAAATGTCTATGACAATAGATGGAAGAATATTGGATGGTAATATTCCCAATAAACAAAAGAAAATTGTAGAAGCTTGGAGAGTTGTACATGAAGATGAATTAAGAGCATCTTGGTATACATATAATAATGATGGAGAAATTGTAAAAATAAAAGGATTGGAGTGATTTTTTTGAGACCAAAAGCTATAGATGTAAAACCAATAGAAGATTATGTGTTAGAAATAACTTTTAATAATGGAGAAAGAAAAAAATTTGATGTGAAACCATACTTAAAATTTAAACCATTTAGTGAATTAGAAGATGTAAAAAAATTTAAAAAAGTAAAAATTGCAGGCTTATCAATAGAATGGGAAAATGGAGCAGATATATGTCCTGATGAATTATATAATAATAGCAAATAAAAAAACGGCACATTTGCTTGGTAGAGCGATGTGTCGTTTATCCATATTAAAAAAAGACCTTTGATTACTTTATATTCCTTGTTTTTTAATAAAATCAACAACAATTCCACAAATAATAAATTCAACAGCAAAGGTAAAACTCGACTTCATTAAAATCATACCTAAATGATAGAAGAAATTCGTACCTAATACTATGTAAGCTAATAAAATACCAATAGCAGTTAAACAAACAATTCCTGAAAATAATAGACCATATTTCATAATTTTATATGTATTTTTATCTAAACTTTTTAATCCTGAAATAATCTTTTGCATAAAATTCACCTCATAATAATGATAACATGAGGTAATTCTAAAATCAAAGGAAATAAAAACCAAATAAGTTACAAACATTTGTTTAAAAACTCTTGCTTTTTTTTATAATATAATATATAATGCGACATGAAAGTGAGGAAAAAATGGCAAAAGCAAAAACAATATTTGTATGTAATGAATGTGGATATGAATCACCAAAATGGTTAGGAAAATGTCCAGCATGTAATAGCTGGAATACTTTTTTTGAGCAAAAAATAGAAAAATATACAGAAACCAATAAAATGGAAAAAAAGGCAAATAATACACCAAAACCTTTAAATAGTTATATTGGACAAGAAGCCAATAGAACATCAACTGGTTATGCAGAACTAGATAGAGTATTAGGTGGAGGATTAGTAAAAGGTTCTTTAGTTTTACTAGGAGGAGAACCAGGAATCGGTAAATCAACATTGATCTTACAACTATGTGAAAAAGTACAAGGAGAAGGCAAAGTATTATATGTTTCAGGAGAAGAATCTGCAGAACAAATTAAATTAAGAGCAGATAGATTAGAAGTTAAAAATGAAGATTTACTATTTTTAGGAGAAACGGATATTGATATTGTAAAAGATGCAATTTCAGAAATTAATCCAAAACTAGTTATCATAGATTCTATTCAAACAATGTATTCTAGTGAAATCACAGCAGCTGCTGGAAGTGTTAGTCAAGTAAGAGAAATCACTTCACAAATCATGAGAATGTGTAAAGCACAAGAAATTACAACCATTATCATAGGGCATGTAACAAAAGATGGAACAATCGCTGGACCAAGAGTCTTAGAACATATGGTAGATACCGTGTTATATTTAGAAGGAGAAAGATATAATACATACAGAATATTAAGAGCTGTAAAGAATAGATTTGGATCAACAAACGAAATTGGTATGTTTGAAATGAAGCAAGAAGGGATGTGTGAAGTAACAAATCCATCTGATATATTAATAACAGAAAGAGATGATAATCCATCAGGTTCCTGTGTAGTAGCAAGTATGGAAGGTACTAGACCAATATTAGTTGAAATTCAAGCATTAACATCCCAAACGGTATTTGGATTACCAAAAAGGACAGCAAATGGATTTGATTATAATCGATTAGCTGTATTAATAGCTGTAATAGAAAAAAGAGCAAATTTAAATTTAGGAACGCAAGATGTATACCTTAATGTTGCAGGAGGAATGAAGCTTTCAGAACCAGCAGTAGATTTAGGAATCATTGCAACAGTGGCATCTGCATACAAAAATGTACCGATTGCAAAAGATGTAGTCATAATGGGAGAAGTTGGACTAACGGGAGAGGTAAGAAGAATCAATTTGATTGAAAAAAGACTAAAAGAAGTAGAAAAATTAGGGTTTAAAAAATGTATAATACCAGAAAATAACAAAAAAGGCTTGAAAGATGCGTATAAATTAGATATAATAGGTGTGAAAAATATAGGGGAAGCATTAAGAAAACTTGGAATTAAATAAAATAATTCCACATCTAAGCAGAAAGAGGTGAAAGATGAAAACAGTCAAGGAAGACCCAATAGCAGAAATATTAAAAAAGATTGCCCCAGGAACACCAATAAGAGAAGGACTAGAAAATATATTAAAAGCAAAAACAGGAGCATTACTATTAATAACAGACAAACAAGAAGTAATTGATGATGTTGTAGATGGCGGTTTTTTTATAAATGAAGAGTATACTTCATCAAAATTATATGAATTAGCAAAAATGGATGGAGCCATCGTTCTAAGTGGAGATATGAAAAAAATACTTTTTGCAAATGCACAATTAATACCATCATATGAAATACAAACAGTAGAAACAGGGACAAGACACAGAACTGCAGAAAGGACTGCTAAACAAACAGGAGAATTAGTAATCAGTATCTCACAAAGAAGAAATATCATCACTGTATTTAAAGACAATAATCGATATATATTAGAAGATACAGATATCGTTTTAAATAAAGCAAACCAAGCAATACAAACACTTGAAAAATATAGAAAAGTATATGATAGTAAATTAAGTATATTGAATGAATATGAATTTAATGACATTGTAACACTAGATAATGTGTTAACTGTAATACAAAGAGCAGAAATGGTAATGAGAATTGTTGATGAGATTCAAAAACAAATATATGAACTCGGAAATGATGGTAGGCTTGTTAGTATGCAATTAGAAGAATTAATAGGAGGTCTAGAAAAAGAAGAACTTTTATTAATTAAAGACTATATAGTAAAGGATATTAAAGCAGAAGATGTATTAGAACAACTATCAAAGCTAGACTACGAAGAACTTATGAAATTACCACCAATTGCAAAAATATTAGGGTATGAAAGTTTTGAAAATTTTGAAGAACTAGCTGTATATCCGAAAGGATATAGAATACTGAATAAAGTTCCGAGAATGCCAAATAATATAGTAGAAAACTTGGTAAAATCTTTCAAATCGTTTCAGCATATACTAGTAGCAGAAACACAGGATTTAGATAAAGTTGATGGAATCGGAGATGTTAGAGCAAGAAGTATCAAACAATCATTAAAAAAGATGCAAGAACAATTTGCATTTGACAATATATTAATATAGGAAAGGAAAATGAAAATGAAAAAAGCAACAAATATTTTAACAATAATCGCATTAATCATAATCATTGTACTAATTGGTACAGTATGTTATGGATATTATAAAAATGCAACAATGGAGGTAAAAAATCCAATCGTAACAATGGAAGTTCAAGACTTTGGAACAATAAAATTAGAATTGTATCCAGAAATGGCTCCTGAAACGGTTTCTAATTTTATAGCATTAGCACAAAATGGATTTTATGATGGTCTTAAATTCCATAGAGTAGTAGATGGGTTTATGATACAAGGTGGAGATAAAAATGGAGATGGTTCAGGTTCTCCTACATTAAAAGATATAGGAATAGAAGAGAATGGGGATAATGAATATTGTATACCAGGAGAATTTTTAGCAAATGGAGATAATGATAATAAATTAAAACATAAAGAGGGCGTAATTTCTATGGCTAGAAGTGACTATACACAACAATATGGTGATTCACTAACAACAGAAAGCTATAATTCTGCAGGTTCTCAATTTTTCATTATGACAGCAGATAATGAAGGATTAGACGGATATTATGCTGCATTTGGAAAAGTAATTGAAGGTATGGATGTAGTTCATAATATTGAAAAAGTAGAAGTAAAAGCTGCTACTGAAGAAGAAACAACAGATTCTTCAGAAAACAGTGAAGATACAGAAGTAAGTACACCAGTAAATGATGTAATCATTACGAAAGTTACAGTAGAAACCTATGGAGTAGATTATGGAAAACCAAATACATTGGAACCATGGGACTATTATGATTGGATATATCAAACTTATGGAATAGACTTAAGAGGGTATGAAGGATAAAGAAATAACAAAAAATACTACTAAATATCAAAAGATGATTTAGTAGTATTTTTATTATACATTTGTATTACTAGATTCTGTAGATTGCATTGTTTGAATGGAATTTTCTAATTTATTTAACCTTTCTTCTGTATTTTTGTTATTAAGATGTGAAGCATATACTAAACAGATTAAACTAATTATGCTGATAACACAAAGAGTATAGAAGAATGCTAGTAAACTAATTCTTGTATGTTCTTTATTTACTTCTGGTTTTTCTTGTTTTTGTTCTTCCATTTTTACACCTCCTCCTTTGTATGCCACAATCATATCACATTATACAAAATATGACAATAGAAAAAAGAAAAATCGCTAAAAAATTAGCGATTTATTTTATGCCATAACAGCATTTAATTTTTTTGATAAGCTAGATTTTTTTCTAGCAGCTGTATTTTTTACAATAACACCTTTAGTACAAGCTTGGTCTATTTTCTTTGTAGCTTGTGAGAATAGAACTTTAGCTTCTTCTAAATTACCAGCAGCAACTGCTTCTTCAAACTTTTTAATAGCAGATTTATATCCAGTTTTAATCATATTATTTGTTAATGTTTTTTTCTCAATAATTTTAACTCTTTTTTTAGCTGATTTAATATTTGGCATGTGATGCACCTCCTCTTACTTAGTAAATAAACTATAACGCATATCATTATAACATAGAAGTTAAAATTTGGCAAGTCTTAAGATGATTTTTCTTTCTTTTTTGTAAAAATATTGCACTTAAGCTGATATTATGGTATATTAATATACGAATAAAACTTAAAATAAGCTTTATATAACATAAGAAAGGTAAGTGATATTATGATAGCAATAGGTAGTGATCATGGAGGATATAAACTAAAAGAAGAAATAAAAAAATATTTAGAAGAAAAAGACATTAAATATGTAGATTGTGGAAGTTTTTCAGAAGAAAGAGTGGATTATCCATATATAGCAAAAGCTGTTGCTGAAAAAATACAAACAAAAGAATGTAATGAAGGAATATTAATATGTCGTTCAGGAATAGGAATGAGCATTGTAGCAAACAAATTTAAAGGAATAAGATGTGCAAAATGTGATAATGAAGAAGAAGCAAAATTTTCTAGAATGCATAATAATAGTAATGTATTAGCATTAGGAGCGGACTATATCAATATGAGTGAAGCGATATGTATAGTAAGAGCATGGATTGCTACAGAATTTCAAGGTGGTAGACATGAAGAAAGGTTAAAAATCATAGAAGAAATAGAAAAAGAAAATATGAAATAATGGAGGTTGCAACAAATGTGGGGAAATATAGCAATAGCATTTATTCTGGCATTTATAGTAGCATTTATGGCAACACCATATACTATAAAAATTGCCAATAAAATTGGTGCAGTAGATATACCAAAAGACAAAAGAAGAATGCATACAAAGAAGATGCCCAAATTTGGAGGACCAGCAGTAATATTAGGATTCATTGTTTCAATGATATATTTAATAGCAATTATGAGTATAGAGGGAAGTTTAGAATTATTTGATTATCAAGAATATGGAAAAAAACTATTAGGTATATTATTAGGAATAGGCGTTATAGCAATAACAGGAATTATTGATGATATTAAAACTTTAAAACCATGGCAAGAATTAATTGGACAAACGATAGCAGCGATAATAGTAGTTGCATTTGGAATACAAATAGAACATTTAAATATACCATTTTTATATAGAGTCGGATTAAGTGAAGCTTTTTCTGTAATCATAACCATCTTATGGATTGTTGGCGTAACAAATGCGATAAACTTAATAGATGGATTAGATGGATTATCATCTGGAATATCATTAATATCCTGTATATCCTTATTAATTATATTTTTAATGAATGGTTCACCAATGATAGCAACAGTTATTGTAACAGCAATGAGTGGAGCTTTAGTTGGATTTTTACCATATAATTTTTCACCAGCAAAAACATTTATAGGAGATACGGGTTCTAATTTTCTCGGATTTATGTTAGCAGTAGTATCCATTTTAGGGGTTGCAAAAACATATACAGCAGCTGTAATTGTATTACCTGTAATCGTGTTAGGATTACCAATTTTTGATGTAATATTTGCGATAGTAAGAAGAATTGCAAAAGGAAAATCAATAAAAGCGGTTTTTAAACCAGATAAAGGTCATTTACATCATAAATTAGTTGAAAAAGGCTTTACACAAAAACAGGCAGTATTAATTCTATATGGATTAAGTGCATCACTAGGTATGTTTGCAATTATATTATTTGATAGTGGAATATGGAAAGCATTATCATTTTTACTTATGATAATTGCAGCAGTAGCTATTGGATATAGAAATTTTGCGAAAGAAAAAGATAGTAAGCCTAAAATGATAAATGATAAATAAAGGAGCAAAATATGTTAAAAGAATTCAAGGAATTTGCTACAAGAGGAAATATTATGGATATGGCAATAGGTGTTGTCATAGGTGGAGCATTTCAAAAGATTGTTAATTCACTTGTAAATGATATCATAATGCCTGCTATATCTATACTTACTGGAAAAGTTGATTTTTCAGATATGGTATTAACAGTTGGTGGTGCATCTATAAAATATGGAAACTTTATAACAACAATTGTAGACTTTTTAATTATCGCATTTTCAATATTTTTAGTTGTAAGATACCTTAACAAGATGCACAAAATAAAAGAATTAGGTGATTTGGCAGCAAGTAAAATAGATAAAAAAGGTAAATTTATCAAGCATAAAGAAGAGAAGAAAGAAGAAGCTAAAGAGCCAGAAACTAAAATATGTCCATATTGTTTAAGTGAAATAAAATATAAAGCAACAAGATGTCCAAATTGCACATCAGAATTAGTAGATAAAGATGAAAAAAGAGAAAGTCAGAAAGAGCAAGAAGTAAATGCATAGAAAGGAACAAAAATGAAAGACCAAATAATCAAATTTTTAGCATATGATGGAAGAATATCAGTAATATGCGCATCTACTACAAAACTAGTGGAAGAAGCAAGAAAAATACATGATTTAAGTCCAGTAACCACAGCAGCACTAGGAAGAGTACTTACCATGACCGCATTAATGGGATCAGAGATGAAAAATAAAACAGATAAACTAACCATCCAAATTAAAGGAAATGGCGAAATAGGAAAAATGATAACTGTATCAGATAATTTTCCACATGTGAAAGCTTGTATAACCAATCCTAAAGTAGATATTCCACTAAATGAATTTGGAAAATTAGATGTAGGAAGAGCAGTTGGAAATGAAGGATTTATCAATGTCATAAAAGACATTGGATTAAAAGAGCCATATATAGGAATTAGTCCATTAGTAACTGGCGAAATAGGTGATGATTTTGCAAATTATTTTCAAACTTCTGAACAAAAACAGACAGCTGTAGCATTAGGAGTATTAGTAGATAAGAATGGCGTAAGAGCAAGTGGAGGATATATCATCACACCGATGCCTGATGCAAAAGATGAAGAAATCGCAAAAGTAGAAAAATCGATATTTGAAGCTGGTGCTATGTCAAAAATGTTAGATGAGCAATTAAGTTTAAAGGAAATTGCTATAAAAATAACAGGTGACAAACATGTAAAAGTAATAGATGCATCAATAGAGCCAGTATATGAATGTGGATGTACGAAAGAAAAATTTGCTGACAGTCTAGTTACATTAGGAAAAGAACAATTATCAGAATTGATATCAGAAGACGAAAAGGCTGAAATAGAATGTCAATTTTGCAATAAGAAATATTATTTTAATAAAGAAGAATTAGTAGAAATTTTAAATAGGATAGGAGATAGGTAAAATGGAAAAAATATTCGTATTTGGACATAAAAGTCCTGACACAGATTCAATCTGTTCAAGTATTGTCATGGCAGATTTACAAAGAAAAACAGGAGAGGAAGATGTAATTCCTTGCAGATTAGGAGAAATGAATGAAGAAACAAAATATGTTTTAAAACATTTTCAAGTAGAAGCACCAATGCTACTAGAAAAAGTAGAAGAAGGACAAACTGTCATCATGGTAGATCACAATGAATTCACACAAACAGTAGATGGAATAGAAAATGCAAAAATCATTACAGTAGTAGATCATCACAGAATCAATAATTTTAAAACTGCAGAACCATTATTTTATTATGCACAACCAGTAGGTTGTACAGCAACATTATTATTAGAATTATACACATTAAATCATGTAGAAATAGAACCAAAAATGGCAGGATTAATGTTAAGTGCAATCATATCTGATACATTGCTTTTAAAATCACCTACAACTACTGAAAAAGATAAAAAAGCAGTTGAGCAATTAGCAAAAATAGCAAATATAGATATAAATACATATGGGTTAGAAATGTTAAAAGCAGGTACAGATTTAGATAAATATACGGAAGAAGAATTAATAAGACTAGATGCTAAGAAGATAGAAAAAGAAGATGTAAAATATGTTATTGCGCAAGTAAATACAGTAAGCATACCAGATGTACTTAAAAGAAAAGCTAAAATTGAACAAGAAATCAATAAAGAAATACTATCTAAAGGTTTAAGTTTATTTGTATTTGTTATAACAGATATTATCAATAGTAATTCAGAAGCAATTGTATTAGGAGATAGGACAGATGCTATTTCTAAAACATATGAAATTAAAGATAATATTGCAGTAATGCCAGGAGTTGTATCTAGAAAAAAACAAATATTACCATTGGTAGAAAATAATATATAAATATATGAGTATATGCATATACATTATCTGATAATTATGATGTATTGAGATAAACTGTTTAAACTATGAAATTCCTTAAAATTTGACAATATAGGGCAAATATGATATAATATTGAACTGTGAGATAATGTCTATTGGAGGAGTAGAGATGGAAAAAAGTGGAGTAAAATTCACAGTAGCAATTTGTGCATATAATATAGAAGATTATATAGGACGAGCTATTGACAGTGTAGTAAATCAAGAGTTTAAAAATTATGAATTAATCATTGTAGATGATTGTTCAACAGATAAAACAATAGAAGTAGCACAAAAGTATAGACAAAGAAATATTAGTATTTATAAAACAAAGCAAAATTCAGGAACTGCAGGAGCTGCAAGAAATATAGCAATAAAAGAAGCAAAAGGGGAATATATATTATTTCTTGATGGAGATGATGCTTTATATAATGAAAAAACTTTAAAAGACATAGATAAGATAATAGACAACAATACATATGATATTATATATCTAGGATATGAAAGCATAGGAAAAACAGGAACTTCTTTAAGACTTTCAAACGCAAAGAATTCAACTAAGAAAGCTAGACTTATTTGTGATGAAAGTTTTTCTGTATCAAGCAAATGCTGGAATATGAAATTTATTAGAGATAATCATTTAACATTTAAAGAAGGTATGTATTATGAAGACGAATTATATTCTATAAAAGGAAATGTTTTAGCACAAAACACAACATATGGTGAATTTCCAATATTTAAATACTTTAGAAATAGAGAAGGTAGTGTAATGACAAAGCCAACAATCAAAAAATGCTCTGATTGGTATAGAATGTTAGCTGAAGTAATGGAAATATATGAAATAACACCAGATGAATATAAAAAATATTTATTAAGTTTTATAAAAAATGAAACTTTAAGCATACCTTTAAGAGTCAAAACAGTATTAGAAGCACTTATGGAACACCAAAATACAAAAGTGTTACCAAAAAGAGAATATGGATTTGAGGATTTTTTTGAAGATGAGTAAATGTAGATTATTTATAGTTAGACATACAGAATCAGTAGGGAATATAGAAGGAAGATTGACAGGAAGAAAAGATTATCCATTAACAGAAAATGGTAAAAAATATGTAAAGTTATTAACTGAAAAATTAAAAGATATAAAATTTGATGCGGCATATTCGAGTACATCTGGGAGAGCAGAAAAAACAATCGAACCACTAGCAATATTAAATCATTTAAAAATACATGAAAAAGAAGGATTATGTGAAATGTATTTTGGAATCTATAATGGTTGGAAGTGGGAAGATGTAAATAGAATTAATCCACAGATAAGACAAACGCAAATGGAAATTAACGAGATAGCTGGAATACCAGAGCAAGAAAGTACAGAAGAGACAGCTGATAGAATGTATCATTGTATACAGGAAATTGCAGAAGAAAATATGGGAAAAACTGTATTAATTGCATCACATGGTGTTGCGATAGAGGCATTTTTAAGAAAGATAACAGGCGTAAAATTTGCTTACGAAAAGGAAAAATATTGTCAATATAATACAGCTATAAATGAATTAGAATATGAAAATAAGGAATTTAAAATATTAAGAATTGCTGATATGAGTCATATTAATAATAGTACTATAAAGGAGAATTAATCATGGAAATAAAAAAAATAAAATCACTTCCTACGAAAAATCATAAAAAATATATATCAAAAATACTTTATAGTGAATTATTAAAACCACCAGTTATTATCCCAAGAGAACAAACAATAGAAAAAATATTAAAAGATGGTTCATCTATTGCAAGATTTGGTGATGGGGAATTCAATATGATGAAAGGTGGAGACATTGAATTTCAACCAAAAAACAAAGAATTAACTAAGAGACTAAGAGAAGTATTAAATAGTGAAGAAGAAAATTTATTAATAGGAATACCATCCTATTATTTTGAAGATATAAGTATATATGTTGATAAAGCAAGAGAATGGTTTGAATATATACAAATAAGAGAGAGACTATCAACTTATAAATTATTAAAAAACAAGAATCATAAAATATATTATAATAGTAATATTTCAAGATTTTATATTGATTTTAAAGATAAATCACATGCAAAAGAGTATATTACAAAAATAAAAAAACTTTGGGAAAATAGAAATGTCATAATGGTAGAAGGAGATAAAACAAGATCAGGAGTTGGAAATGATTTATATGATAATGCAAAATCATTTAAAAGAATATTAGCTCCTGCAGAAAATGCATTTGTAAAATACGATGAAATATTAAATACAGTTTTAAAATATGCTAACAAAGGAGATTTAATTCTAATGGCATTAGGACCAACAGCAACTGTATTAGCATACGATTTATATAAAAAAGGTTACCAGGCAATAGATTTAGGACATTTGGATTTAGAATATGAGTGGTTTTTAAGAGGAGCTGAATGGAAAGAAAAAATAGAAAATAAATATGTAAATGAACTAAATCAAAGAGATGTACCAGAAAGCAAAGATGAAAAATATTTAAAACAAATTATATGTAAAATATTATAATTTTTTTGAAAAAGGTCAAAAATTGTTTGACTTTTTTTTTATTTAAGTATATACTTATACTCGTAAAAAGTAATAGAATATAATGAGGTTATATATGAATATTTTTAAAAATTTAGCAATAATTGTACTAATGATAATATTTTTAATAATATTAAGTATACATGTAGAAGCAACAACAGGAACAATAAACTCAGAAACAGTAAATTTAAGGGAAGAAGCAAATACAACTTCAACGATATTAGAACAATTGGACATTGGTGATGAAGTAGAAGTGTTAGAACAAGCTGATGGCTGGTATAAAGTTGTAGCAACAGTAGACGGAGAAGAAATAACAGGTTATATAAGTGAAAGATTATTAGATGTAGAAGGGAATGTAGATACTTCTAATAATGAGGAACAACCTCCAGAAGAAAATCAACCTACAGAAGAGCCAGTTAATAATGAAGAACCTACGAATAATGAAACACCACAAAATAATGAGATAGCTACGGAAACGCCAGATGTAGAAGAAACAACTCCAGAAAATACAGTAACAATAGAAGAAAATACTTCATATGAATTAAGTCAAGCAATTCAAATAAAAATATTACCATTAATTAATGCAGTAAATAAAGACACGATAAATAGTGGAACGATAAATGTTGTAGAAGTAATCAATGATTGGTGTAGAGTGGAAAATGAAACACAAAATGGTTGGGTAAGAATGCATCAATTAAAAAATGCTATAACCAATACAGGAATAAGTCCAACAGACACAACCGAAACGAACAATGATACTACTGCTGAGACAGAAGAACCTGTAGAAACAGAAAATCCAGAAGATTTGCCAGTTATCAAAACAGCTTATGTAAGCACAAGTAGTTTAAAAGTAAGACAAGAACCAAATACTTATAGTGAAGTCATTGATAGTTTAACAATGAACCAACAAATATCAATTGTAGAAGAACTTGATGGTTGGTATAAAATCAAAATAGGAAATCAAATAGGCTATGTATCAGCAACATATATTTCAGATGAAAGAACAGAAGAAACTACTTCAAGAGGTAATGTTGTAAGAGAAGAAGAAACAATAGCTAATGCAGATAATACAAATAATGCAGACACAACACCTGTAGCACCAAGTGGAAATGGGGAAGTGGTTGTTGAATATGCAAAACAATATTTAGGATATAAATATGTTTCAGGAGGAGCATCACCTTCAACAGGATTCGATTGTTCAGGATTTACATCTTATGTATATAAAAACTTTGGAGTAACATTAAGTAGAACTTCAAAAGGACAAATTAATAATGGAGTAGCAGTTGCAAAAAGTGATTTACAACCAGGAGATATTGTAGTATTTAATAATGAAGCCAATACAGCAATAGGGCATGTAGGAATCTATATAGGTGGGGGAAACTTTATACATGCTGCTAATGCGCGAGAAGGTGTAAAAATAACATCATTATCATCAAGTTATTATGTAACAAGATATGTAGGAGCAAGGAGAGTAATTTAATTGAATAGACCAATAATCATCATTGTGATTGGTTATATCATAGGTATAATATGGGGGCTATACTTAAAATCAAGTATAGTCTTTTTGTATATCATTTTATATCTGATTTATATAATTATCCATTCACAATATAAAAAAAGAAAGTTTAAAATTTTATCTATAAAAAGATATTTTCGATATATCAAATTATTTTTTAAAATCCATATCATTTTTATCATTATTTTTTCTTCATTCATATCAAATACAATACTAAAATGTACTAATAAAAAATATTTAGAAAGTTATCATCAAAGCAAAGAAATAGATTCTATAGGAATTGTAACAAGTAATAAAAAAGAAGGTGAATATAGTGATAGATATATAATAGAAATACACAATAAAAACTATTATCTATATGTAGATAAACGTAATCCACTAGAATATGGTGATAAGGTAAAAATAAAAGGGGAATATCAGGAACCTCAAAGTGCAAGAAATGAGGGAGGCTTTGATTATAAAGAATACTTAAAAACCTTAAAAATATATGGAACCATCTATGTAGAAAATATAGAAATCATAGAAAAAAATCAACGAAATCCATTTATGTTATTATCTAATAAGATTTTTTTAAAGATAAAGCAAAATATGGAAATAACTTTTAATAAAAAGACAAGTGCATTAATGATAGGTGTCATGTTAGGGGATACAACAGATATAAGTGAAAAGACGAAAAAAGAATTTTCAGAAAGTAATCTTTCACATGTTTTAGCAGTTTCTGGCATGCATATTTCTTATATCATCTATTTAGCAACAAATAGTACGCAAAAGGCATTTGGAAAAAGAAAAAGTAAAGTCATCGCAATAATTGTCTTAATCATTTACATGTTCATAACTGGATTTAGTGTTTCTATTGTAAGAGCAGGAATCATGGGTATTCTAAATTGTCTATCATTTGTTGTATATAGAAAAAATAATACATTAAATAATATAGCAATTGCTACATTAATTACTTTAATGATAAATCCTTATAGTATTATTAGCTTAAGTTTTTTGCTATCCTATGGAGGAACAATAGGGATTATACTTTTTGGACCTACAATTGAAAAAATGTTAAAAAATATAAAAATCAAAAATCGTAAATGGAAATATGTATTCTTAAAAATACAAAGAAAAAGCGAAAATATCATAAATATCATAGCAGTAACGATATCTGCGCAAATTGTTATTGCACCAATATTGGTATTTAACTTTAATACAATAGGTTTATTCTTTTTAGTAACGAATTTTTTACAAAGTCTTATCATTGGAATGATTGTAATGGGTGGGTTTATTCAGATTTTAATATCTTTTATTTCCATCAAAATAGGGATATTGGTCGCAAAAGTATTACAAGTACCTTTATATGGTTTAATATTCATATCCAAAATCAACTTAGGAAATTTTAAAGTCATAACACCTAATTTTTATCAAATTATTTTATATTACATATTATTTATTATTTTTATGCAATGGTATAGACTATTTTCTACGAAATCATTAAATTCTACGCAAATGAGAATCAGAAATACAATTTTTCTTATAAAATATAAATTAAAACCTTACAAAAAAAGAATTCTTGCAACGATTATGTTGATAATGATTATATTTACGATATCAGGAAAATTGCCAAAAGAATTAAAGGTTTACTTTATTGATGTAGGACAAGGGGATTCTACACTCATTATCACGCCAAATAGGAAAACAATACTAATAGATGGAGGAGGAAGTGAAAATTATGATGTTGGAAAAAACGCATTACTACCTTATTTATTAGATAGAAATGTAAAAGAGCTAGATTATGTGATGATTACACATTTTGATCAAGACCATGTCCGGACGGAATATTCACAATCTTAGAAGAACTAAAAGTAAAAAATGTGGTGATTGGGGAACAGTATGAAATATCAGAAAATTATCAAAAATTCATGGAAATCATAAATGACAAAAATATTCATGTTGTGAAAGTAGAAGCGGGGCATAAGATAAATATTGAAAAAAATTTTCATATAGATGTCTTATGGCCAAATTCCAATAAAATTATAAATGAAAACAGTTTAAATAATAATTCCTTAGTTCTAAAAATGGTATATAAAAATTTTAGTATATTATTTACTGCTGATATTGAAAAAGTTGCAGAAGAAGAGATATTAAAATTATATAAAAATCATCCAGATATTTTAAAGGCAACAATTTTAAAAGTGGCACATCATGGATCAAAAACATCTACAACAGAAAAATTTTTGAGAGTGGTAAAACCTAAATATGCATTAATAGGAGCGGGAGAGAATAATCTATTTGGACATCCCAATGAAGAAATTATAAATAGACTAAATCAAAAAAATATTAAAATTTATCGTACAGATGAAATGGGAGAAATAGAGATAATCGTGAAAAATACATTAAAAATAACACCATATTTGTATAAAATTAACAATTTATGTGCACAATAATACAAAGAAGGTAAGAGGTTGAAAAATAATGATAATGCCAAAATTTAATTCTTTTCCAACCTGATATCTGCCTTGAGAAAGGAAATGCGATTAATTATGAATAGTAATAAAATTATGATGATTATTGTAGCGGCTTTGCTAATTGTTTCAACAGTATATTCGATTTATGCCATATTTAATAATGATGATGACATAGAAGAGGAAGAAGACACAAATACAATGCTATCTGAAGTAATAGAAGATGAGTGTACAGAAGAATATCAAGAAATGCAAAATACGACACCTGTAGCATGGTCTACTGAAAAATTATCTGCAAATGCTATATTAATATTAAAAAAATACTATATTCAATGTGAACATACAATTAATGAATATGTGGAATTGCCACAAGAATTAGTGAATTTAACAGAAGAAGAAGTACAAGCACAATATCCAGATTGGGAAGTAATAGGATTTGAATCTGGCAAACTTACTCTTTATAAAGAAATTGATGATGTCTGTGGAGAACATTTTAAATTAAAAGTGGAAGATGGAAAAGTGGTTGTTTATTTAGTAAATAGAGATGGAACAGAAAGTGTATATGAAAGAACAAATATTTCTAGTGAATATTTAACAGAAACAGATTTAATCAATATGCAAAATGGATTAGAGATATATGGAAAGGAAGAATTAAATAAAATTATAGAAGACTTTGAATAAAATTTTGATACAATGAGAACTCATATAATTTATTAAAGTTATATGAAGTTCTTTATTTTTTGAAATAAATAGTATACAATAATGACAAATAAGTTTTATAAATGGGGAAGTAAGTTGAAAAAATTAATATATTATTTAGGAATACTATTTTTAGTAATCATTATTATACTAAATTTCGCAATAACATCATTTCTTGATAAATCAGAACATATCATTATGAAATTTAATAGTTTTTTGTATATTGCAGGAATTATAGTATTGGGATTGTTTGTATACTTTATTACAAAAACGATCAATAAGTATTTATATGATAAATCTAATTTTAAAACGAGAGAAGAAGAAAGAAAAATAGTATTTAAATATGCAATTAGGATTTATGTAGTATTAAATATAATTTGGGCAATTACTGTAAATCCAAAAGTAATAGGTGATTCTGTTCATGTTTGCAATTTGGCACAGACTTTTTATAGAGGGAATCTGCAAGAGTTTTTACCAGATATCACATATTTAGGAGTTCCTTTATATGAATATATGCAAATATATCCACAGCAAATTACTTTAGCGTTTGTATATAATATTTTTTTTAGAATCATATGTTTTGACATAATGGAAGTATTAAGGGTATTAAATATTATTTCAAATGTATTGATTGTAATTGCATTATATAAAATAAATGTACAATTATCAAAAAAATATGAAACGAATAAACCATTATTATTTACATTAATAGTAACTTTTATATCTCTTATCATGCTTGTAACATTTATATATGGAGATATTCCAGGTCTTGCTTTAAGCTTATGGTCTACATATTTTATAATGAAATATGTAGAAAATAAAAAAATGAAAAATTTTGTATTGGCAACAATTTTAATGATGATTGCTTATATGATGAGAATGAATTGTTTGATTTTTATCATTGCAACAATAATATATCTAGTATTAAATTTGATAGAAAAATGGAGACTACAAAGGTGTAAGCAAAATGTATTTAGTATCTTGATGATATTCATATATATAAGTGTATCGCTAATACCGGCATCTTTAGTAAAAAATTATTATTTAAATAAATATCATTTAGACAAAGAGAGAGCTTATCCAATTGTTAGCTACTTTTTGATGGCAATGGAAGAATCACCAAGAGGAAATGGATGGTACAATGAAGATATTGCTAAAAAAGCAGTAGATAATCCGGATGAAATAGAAGAAGAGTATACAGAAAAAATAAAAAATAGGTTAATCTATTTTTCTGAAAATCTAGAATATACTTTTAAATTTTATACTGAAAAAATAGCTTCTATGTGGACGGAAAATACATATTCAGCAGTTAGAAATAATACAATAGGAGATAGTAATAGATTTGAAAAACTAATTGAACCCCTAACTTTTTACCAAAAAACATTATTAATTTTAACATGTATTTGTAGTATAATTGTTTTAATACAGAATAGAAAAAATCTTTCACTTGAAGTTATATTTTTACTTACTATTTTTATAGGTGGATTTGCATTTCATATATTGTGGGAAGCGAAATCAAGGTATATCATTCCATATATAGTTGTCTTGATTCCGATAGCATCTATAAGTATTAAAAAAACGAATTTAAATTTACATTTTTTTAGAAGAAAAAAGGATTCATAAAAATGAATCCTTTTTAATTTTATTTATTTTTTGCAAATAGTTTTTTGAATATAAATTGTATTCCATACATAACCATAGAAAAAATGGTAGCAAGAATAGCTAAATAATATAAATATAGATCAATTTTAAAAGGTAAGTCAATAGTAAATTGGTTAATGATTAATGAAGAAACAATTGCTAAATAGAATAGAACTGTAGCCATTTTTCCATACCATTTACTATAAACAACAACATCTTTCTTTTTGTAAAGAAAAGATGCGCAAATAATCATTACACATTCTTTTATAAATAGGATTAGTAAAATCCACCAAGGTATTATTTTTAAAATGGTAAGTGCTAGTAGAAGAAAAATTTGCGTTAATTTATCTGCAAGTGGGTCAATCAATTTTCCAAAATCTGTTATATAATTATATTTACGAGCTATATAACCGTCTAAGATATCTGTAAGAGCAGAAATGGTAAATATAATCAAGCCAGTTAAATAGTGGTGATGAATAACAGATAAAAAGATAAATGGTATTAAAATAAATCGTATAATTGTTAAAATATTTGGTATATTTTCTTTTTTCATTTTTCCTCCATCTAAAGAAAAAAGTGAGAATTGGTTAAACTCTCACTTTTTTAATCATTAATTTACATTAAATTTTAAAGTGTCGTTTTCCAAATTAACTGTAATATTTTGACCCTCATGAACTTCATTTCTTAAAATCATTTCAGAAATTTCATCTTCAACATATCTTTGAATAGCTCTTCTTAAAGGACGAGCACCAAATTTTAAATTTGTTCCTTTCTCTAATATAAAGTCTTTACCACTATCAGTAACTTCTAGTGTAATGTTTTTATCGGCTAAAGCTTTTTTCGTGTCTTTTAACATCAAATCAACAATTTGTAGTAATTCAGGTTTTGTTAATGGGTCAAATACGATTATTTCGTCAATTCTATTTAAAAATTCTGGTCTAAATACTTCCTTTAAATTATCTTCAATCTTACTTGTATCAACTGTTTGTTTTGCAAAACCAATAGAATTGTTATTCAAATTTGAACCAGCATTAGATGTCATAATAATGATGGTATTTTGGAAACTTACAGTATTTCCTTGTGAATCAGTCAATTTTCCATCATCAAGAACTTGTAATAATATATTAAATACATCAGGATGTGCTTTTTCAATTTCATCAAATAAAATGATAGAATAAGGTTTTCTTTTTACTTTTTCAGTAAGTTGTCCTGCATCGTCATATCCAACATAACCAGGAGGAGCTCCAATTAATTTAGATGTTGAATGACTTTCCATATATTCAGACATATCTATACGAATGATAGAATCTTCTGAACCAAACATTTCATATGCTAAACTTTTTGCAAGTTCTGTTTTACCAACACCTGTAGGACCTACGAATATAAATGAAGGTGGTCTTTTTGTACTTTGTAATCCTGCACGATTTCTTCTAATTGCTCTAGAAACACTACTTACAGCTTTATCTTGACCAATAATTCTTTTATGAAGATTTGTTTCAAGGTTTAATAATTTTTGTGTTTCTGCTTCTGTGATTTTTTTAACAGGAATTTTTGTCCAACTTTCTATAACTTGTGCAATATCTTGAACTGTAAGATGTTTTAATTTAATCGTACTGTTCAAGTGATCGATTTCTTCGATTAATCTACATTCTTGTGTTTTTAAATCTGCTGCTTTTTGATAATCTTCTGTAGAATCCGCATTTGCTGCGTCTTCTTTTTGTGCCTGCACATTGCTTAGTTCTTGTTTTAACATTTCTAATCTAAATAATTCTTTGTTTTCAAGATTAATTCTTGAACAAGCTTCATCAAGAATATCAATTGCTTTATCTGGTAAAAATCTGTCATGAATATATTTTTCAGACATGATAACCGTTTGTCTGATAACATCATTTGATATTTTTACTTTGTGATATTCTTCGTAATATTTTTTAATTCCTTCAAGAATAGATATAGAATCTTCTATATTAGGTTCTTCAACTAAAACTTGTTGAAATCTTCTTTCTAATGCAGAATCTTTTTCTATATATTTTCTGTATTCTTTTAGAGTAGTTGTACCTATTAATTGAATTTCACCATTTGATAGGGAAGGTTTTAAGATATTTGCTGCATTCATAGAATGCTCACCATCTCCAGCACCAATGATATTGTGAATCTCATCTATAACAAGAATAATGTTTCCGTATTCTTTACATTCATCGATGATACCTTTCATTCTAGCTTCAAATTGTCCTCTAAATTGTGTACCAGCGATGATAGAGGTAATATCTAATAAATATACTTCTTTATTTAACAATTTGGCAGGTACATTATTATTGGCTATTTTAATAGCTAGACCTTGAGCAATAGCTGTTTTACCAACACCAGGTTCACCAATTAAACAAGGATTATTTTTTGTTCTTCTATTTAAAATTTGAATCACTCTTTGAATCTCTTTGTCACGACCAATTACCATATCCAATTGATTGTTTTTGGCTTTTTGTGTTAAGTTTGTACCATAAACATCTAAGAATTTCTTTTTCTTATTTTGTTTCTTTTTGTCAACTTTCACTTTTTGTCTACCATTCGAATTGTTTTTTTCCTCTTCTTCTTGGGCCTGAGAATTTTTTGGTATAAAGTTAGCAAAAATAGAACCAATAGGTATTCCCATAGGATTTCCATTTGCATCTTCTTGTTCTTCAAGTTCATCTGGATCAATATTATCAAGACCTTCAATATTTTCTATCTTTAAATTAGCAGATAAGTCTTTAAATAAAGATTCTAATTGTTTTGACATATTTGTCATATCTATATTGTTAATTGGTGGGATATTGCCTTGATTTGCTTGTGATTCAGGAACTTCTAATCCTCTTTTTTTAGCACAGTCACGGCATAGTCCTTCCAATGATGAAACTCCATTTTCTATTTTGTTAATGAATACAACTGCTGTGTTTTTCTTACATTCTGAACATAACATAAATTTTTATTCCTCTTTTCTATAATATAATATTATATATCATACCTTAATTTTGCCATTTAGTCAATAGAAAATACATTTTGAGACTAGACAAAATTTGAAATTTATGCTAATATATATGAAGTATGCAAAAAATTGCGAAAGTATGTATCATTTATACATATAATAGATTTGCCCGAATGGCGGAACTGGCAGACGCACACGACTCAAAATCGTGCGGGAAACCATGTGGGTTCGAGTCCCACTTTGGGCACCAAAGAAAGTAGTATTTACAAAAAGTAGATACTATTTTTTATGAATGAATAAAAACGGGACTCGAAAGGGATGTAAATTTATTTAGAATTTCTCAAACAGAGCAAAAATTGATATAGAACCATTGTTTTTTTAACAACATTAGTGTAAAATTTACTTGAATTCATAAAACACACTTGTTTAAATAAATAAGTATTATCACAAGCATAAAAGTGAGGAGGAAAAATAATGAAAGTATTATTAGTAAATGGAGGACCTCATAAAGAGGGATGTACTTATACAGCATTAACAGAAGTTTCAAAAAACTTAAATGAAGAAGGAATTGATACAGAAATTTTTTGGATAGGATTAAAACCTATAGCAGGTTGTATTGCTTGCAAAACATGTAGTAAAACTGGAAAATGTGTATTTAATGATGTTGTAAATGAATTTGTAGAAAAAGCAAAAGATGCAGATGGATTTATTTTTGGGTCACCTGTACATTATGCTGGAGCAACAGGAGCAATTACTTCATTTATGGATAGAGTATTTTATTCAGCATTTCAAGGAGGAAAAGGAGATAGTTTTTTATTTAAGCCTGCCGCAACAGTTATATCAGCAAGAAGAGCGGGAACAACTGCAACATATGACCAATTAAATAAATATTTTGGCATAAATCAAATGCCAATTATTTCATCAAGGTATTGGAATATGGTACATGGTGCTACTCCAGAAGATGTAAAAAAGGATGAAGAGGGTATGCAAATAATGAGAATATTGGGAAGAAATATGGCATATTACTTAAAATGTATAGAAGCAGGTAAAGAAAAAGGAATAAAACAACCAGAACAAGAAAAAACAACCTTTACAAATTTTATTCGATAATAAAGCAAAAGGACATGGCAAATGCCATGTCCTTTTGCACATATTACTTGCAATCAATTACTCTCATAACATTTTCTGCATAAACCCAACCTAAATCAGTCGTTTCAGTACAAATATGCAACCCCATTAACTGTAACAATATGGTCTTCAGGAATGTAGCAATTATCATCAGTTGCGATTCCAAAACGACCAGATCCATCATTCCAAGCAGATTCCCAATAAATTGAATCAGCTTTTAAAACTACTTGTTGTCCTACTATACCAGCAGGATAGTCAAAAGCTATTAGATTAGTAGATTTTACATCAACTTGCATGTAATTTTCGCTGAGAATTTTTGATTCCCATACAAGTTGAAGTTCATTAGAAGCATTGTATATGTTGATAATCGCTTGAAATTTTTTCATCAACCTATCATAGTCAATTTGTTTAAGGTTGATGCCACCTAGAGTTGCTTTGACGTATTTCGCATCATGGTAAATGTAAATTCTTCTTGTTTTGGTTAAAGAACGGATTAACATTACGGAATAATAATCCTCTTTGTTCTCAATGTTATCGTAGTTATCTGAAATTGGAAGAGTAGTATTAACTAATTCTTTCCAAGAGGATATTTTCTCAAGAAATTCAAGTGTTAGTTTTCCATCTTTCAGTTCTTTCTGCTTGTCAATTTCAGCAGAACTGTTCAATGAAGCAGTATGGAAAAGAGGGGGTTCATCAAAGGTTACAGATTTTGCCCGAACACCAAAGGTTGAAAATATTAGAGTCAGACTAAGTACAATTGCAAATAATTTTTTCATGGTTGTTCCTCCTAAAAATATTTAGTGTTGTTAATATTTACTATGTTAACTAGCTTTTGCTAGATAAATCAAAAGAAACCATGTATATAAAAAGGCAAATTGCCTCATATAGCACATAGTATAACATTTTTTTACTCTGAAAGCAAATTAACATAACACTTATTCTAGTATCGCAAAATAAAATTCTGGTTTTGTTAGAGTATACTAACAGTAATATTTCAAGATGAATGTGAATTTTTTGTGAATTTTAGCGCTCTACTATTGACATTGCTAAAAAACGAGGTATAATAAGAATGTAAATAGAAATTAACCAAAAGGTTAATACTATATACATGTGCTACCGAAAAGGTGTCAACACATAAAAGAATTATAAGGAGGTAATGTATTATGATGATGATACCAAGAAGAAACGGAAATGGATTAGATATTTTTGATGAGGTTTTCAGTGATCCATTTTTTGGAGAAAAAGAAAACAAAATTATGAAAACAGACGTAAAAGAAAAAGACGGAAATTATATTTTAGAAGTAGATATTCCAGGATATGACAAAGAAGATATTCAACTAGAATTAAGAGATGGATATTTAACAGTAACAGCAACGAAAAATGAAGAAAAAGAAGATAAAAAGGCGAAATATCTAAGAAGAGAAAGATTTAGTGGAATGTGCTCAAGAAGCTATTATGTTGGAGATAGTGTAAAAGAAGAAGACATAAAAGCAAATTTCAAAAACGGAATATTAACAATAGCATTTCCAAAAGAACCAGAAAAGAAAGTTGAAGAAAGAAGATATATACCAATTGGAGAATAAATTTAAGACCTCATACAAAATGTATGAGGTTTTTCGTTGTTAATAGAAAAATTAATTTTTTTATTGCCAAAAAATAATAAATATGATAATATACATAGCAAAAAATGGAGGCAAAATGAGGACAAAAGAAGTAGTAATAAAAAATGTAAGATGGATTATATTATTTATATGTATTATATTATTTTTAGGAATATTAGAAGATGTATTAGAAAATGAAATTATGCAAAAAGATATTATTGGATATCAATTAATTTCAGAATATGTAATATCAGATTTTGCAACACCAATAGCTAAAAATATTACACAATTGGGAGGAGCTATTTTTTTAGTAGCATTATCTACAATATTATTAATAGTAATAAAAGATAAGAAAATAGGGATATGTATATGGATTAATTTAGCAATATCGACTATATTGAACCAAGTTTTAAAACATATCATTCAAAGACCAAGACCAACAGAATTTAGAATCATTGATGAAACTGGATATAGTTTTCCATCAGGACATTCTATGGTAAGTACAGCTTTTTATGGATTTTTAATATATCTAATATATAAAAAAGTTAAAAATAAATATTTAAAATGGACTTTAATATCCTTTCTAAGTATACTAATATTGTTGATAGGAGTAAGCAGAATATATTTAGGAGTACATTATACAAGTGATGTATTAGCAGGATTTTTAATTTCTATATCTTACTTAATCGTTTTTATTAGTATTATAAAAAATTATCATTTCATAGATAAAAATTAACAAAACTATTGAAATTTGTAAAAAAAAGTGGTATGATAGATACATAGTTAAGATAGATTAAAAAAAAACCGATTTTGCCGTTTTTTTATTTAATCTATTTTTTTGTTTTTATAGGGGAGGTAAAATATGAACACAAAATATGTATTTGTAACAGGGGGAGTAGTATCAGGACTAGGAAAAGGAATAACAGCTGCATCATTAGGAAGATTATTGAAAAATAGAGGGTATAAAGTAACGATTCAAAAATTTGATCCATATATCAATGTAGATCCAGGGACAATGAGCCCCTATGAACATGGCGAAGTTTTTGTGACAGATGATGGTGCAGAAACAGATTTAGACTTAGGACATTATGAGAGATTTATAGATGAAAATCTAACGAAAAATTCAAGTGTAACAATGGGGAAAATTTATTCTAATGTACTTGAAAAAGAAAGAAGAGGAGATTACTTAGGAAAAACAGTACAAGTAATACCTCACATAACAAACGAAATCAAAGAAAAAATATATAGCTTTGAAAATACGGATACAGATATCGTTATTACAGAAGTTGGAGGAACGGTAGGAGATATAGAAGGATTATCTATTATAGAAGCAATAAGGCAAGTAGGATTGGAGAAAAATCCAGAAGATGTTGTTTATATTCATGTAACATTACTACCATATATATTTGGCTCAAATGAAATAAAATCAAAACCAACACAACATTCTGTTAAAGAATTACAAGGATTAGGAATCACACCAAATATTTTAGTTTGTAGAACAGAACAAGATATTCCAGATACAATAAGAGAAAAATTGGCATTATTTTGTAATGTAAGAAAAAGTAGTGTTATTCAAAATAAAACAGCAGACAATTTATATGCAGTACCATTAATGCTTGAAGAAGAAGGATTAGCAAGAGAAGTATGTAATCATTTAAAATTGGATAAATACATACCAGATAATAGTAAATGGCAAGAAATGATAGACAATATAAGAAATATAGGAGATGAAACAGTTAATATAGCCATTGTAGGAAAATACATTAAATTAGAAGATTCTTATTTATCAGTAATAGAAAGTATACATCATGCAGGATTTGCCAATAAAGTAAAAGTAAATATAAAATTAATAGATTCAGAAACTATTAATGAACATACAGCAAAAGAAAAATTAGCAGATTTAGATGGAATCATTGTTCCAGGAGGTTTTGGAAATAGGGGAATAGAAGGAAAAATAGAAACCATCAGATATGCTAGAGAAAATAAAATTCCATTCTTAGGAATATGTTTAGGCATGCAGATGGCAGTTGTTGAATTTGCAAGACATGTATTAGGATTAACAGATGCAAACTCAACAGAATTCAATGAAAAAACGAAAAATCCGGTTATTCATATTATGGACGAACAAATTGGAATAGACAAAAAAGGTGGAACAATGCGATTAGGAGCATATCCATGTGTATTAAAAGAAGGAAGTTTAGCAAAAGAATTATATGGAGAAGAAAAAATATCAGAAAGACATAGACATAGATATGAATATAACAATGAGTTTAAAAAACAATTAGAAGAAGCAGGATTAGTATGTTCAGGAACTTCACCAGATGGAAAATTAGTAGAAATAGTAGAATATAGAAATCATCCATATTTTATTGGAGGACAATTCCATCCAGAACTAAAATCAAGACCTAATAGACCATCTCCATTATTTGTGGGATTAGTAAAAGCTGCAAAAGAGAAAAAATAATAAAAAGTGAACTAAGGGGACGGACCTTTTTGTAAAGATTTAACAAAAAGGTCCGTCCCTAAAGTAAAATTTGTGTGTTCTAAATAAAAATCTAGTGAATATAATAAATATGCTAAATAGAATGTGATTGTGAAAATTATGTGAAAAATTATAAAAACTATTGACAAGGATAAAAAATGGGTATATAGTATTAGCAGTCAAACGTAAAGAGTGCTAAAAATGATAGTGTAAAGTAGTCTATGAAAAAATAGAATATGAAAACATTATCCAAAAAATATAAAAAAGCACATTGAAAAGTTAAAAATATACGAAAAAAAGCATCAGAAATAATACTTCAGGCTAAACA
>CALXUT010000021.1 GCA_944391755.1 uncultured Clostridia bacterium | reverse complement strand
ATCCTTATGAAGAAAAACCAAAATTTACAAGAGATATACACAAAGTATTTTTAAACAATAAATTTTGGTATAAGTTTGGTTGTGAAAGAGAAATAAAAGGGCTAAACTTAAAAAACTGCCGACCAGTTAAAGTAGAAATTCGAGTTGTAGGAGAGTAGTATGGAAGATTTTGAATATTTTGAAAATGAGTTTATTGATTACCTTGAAAATGTAAGAAAGTGCAACGAAAGGTCTATTCACAGCCACATACAAACAGTAAAAAGTTTTTTTAAGACCTATCATACTTTAAACGAAGAAACAATAAATGAGTTTTTTGAGTGGATAAATGATAATAAGAAAACTCAAACAGTTAATTCTTATACTTTGTCAATAAATGTATATATTCATTTTCTAGAACAAAAATATAAAATACAATTAGAAGATTTGCTCGGAAAAACAACAACCATTAAAAAAGTATCATTTTTGGAAGATATATTTACGCTAGAAGATTATTTATTTTTTATGAATAAATTAAAGGCACGAAATAAAGACAAGTTATATATAATATCAAAGATTATGGCAACAACGGGTATGAGAATACACGAAACATTAAAAATTAGGAGAGAGCATATTGAAATAGGGTTTATTGATTTTACTGGTAAAGGTGGCAAGCAAAGAAGATGTTATTTTACACCAAACACACAAAAAGAAGTTTTGGGAATATTAGATAAACACGAGTTAAAAAATAATACTGATTATGTGGTTTGTTCTTTTTGGAATGGCAAACAATTAAACTGGAAACAAATAAGTCCTATTCAACATTCTATGCGAAATTTTGCTGAAAATGAGTGCGAATTTAAAAAAGGGTTATTTCATCCACACGCATTTAGACATTTCTTTGCAAAAAACTTTATTAAAAAATACCAAAACATTGCATTACTTGCCGACTTGCTTGGACATAGCAATATTGAAACAACAAGAATTTATTTAAAATATACAGCGAAAGAACAACAAGAAATAGTTAATCAAGTAGTAACTTGGTAAATAAAAGGAGATATTTATGGCAGGGAAAGATTTAGAAAAATTTATTGAAAAATATCCAACTTATATTGAAGCATTAGAGATGTTAGAACAAAAAGACCAACACATTGTCGAACTAAAACAAGAACTTGCTGAACTTAAAGAAAAGGCGATTGTACCAAAGTTTTCTTCTGGTCAAATTGTATACTTTGCAAATATAGTTGAGGGAACTGTAAATAAATTTAATTATATTGGTGAAGATAAATACAACTATGTGGTAGAAGATAAAACAGGTGAAGTTTTTATTAGAATGAAAGAAAGAACATTTGCCACCGAACAAGAAGCCCTAGAAAAATTAAAGGAGATACAGGGGAATGAATGATTTCGATAATAAACAAATATGCTCATATAAAGATATTGATAGGTTTGGTTTTACTTGCGATGTATGCGGAAGAAAAGTAAATGGTTGTCGCTATATAAATGGTATGAGCTTTTGCGAAAAGTGTTATCAAGAAACATTTGGTAAAGACAATCAACAAAACGAGATACAGCAAATCAAACAGCAACTCGCTGAGAAACAAAACACAATTAACGAGATAAACAAGGAATTTGTGCAAGCAGTCCACGATTGGAAAGCATTGTGTGCTGAAAAAGATAAAGAGATTGAAACTCTTAAACAAGAACTTGAAGAAATTAATGCTGGATATGATTTTACATATGAACAAAGTTCAGGAGCAATAAAAGAATTGAAACAAAATCAAATCCAACTCGCAATACAGGAACTTGAAAAAGTGAAAGATTATATTTGTGATTGCACTTATATTAAAGAACCTGACTATACGAATGTTCGTAGAAAAATCGACCAGCAAATCAACGATTTAAGAGGAGAATGAGATGAACGAAGAAATAGTAGATAAGAATGGGAATATAAATATTTCACTTGAAAATACAATGAGATTGTTAAAAGAAAATGATAATAGTAAAGTTGATGAATATTTTTTTGCAGTATATGATTTTCTTGAAACAATTACAAATGAAAATTCTGCTTTGCAAGCAGAAAATAAAACGCTTAAAGCTACTGTTGAAATATTAAAAGAAACTATAAAGTATCTAACACGCCAATACAAAGATAAAGGAGAATAATATGGCAGAGAGATTGACAGATAAAGTCCTATTAAAAAAACTTGTCAATGGATATTATGGAGATATAGATGTTTACCAAAAATCCTATATTAAACTTGGTATGCTCGAAGATATTATGGAAAAGTATGGCATTGAGAGTGTGGAAGAACTTGATTACTTATTAGAAGTATTCAAAAAAATGCGTAAAGAATATGGTAAATTAAATCAAGAAAATTATAAAAACAAAAAAGACCGAGATACTTGGAAAAAGGCTTGCGAGTTGGCAAGTTCGCATATAAGTTGGTGTCCTGCAAAACAAGGTGAGTGTAATTGTGCCGAAGAAAAAAGAGATTGCACAAATTTCTTCTACCAGCAAGCGAAAAAGGAAGGAAATGATGATAAATAAAAATCCTAAATTTCAAGTAGGAGATTTGGTTGTTGCAAAAGGCATTAAAAATACAATATATAAAATAACTGAAATAATAACTTATTATAAATTAAATCATAAAATCGCCTTTTATAGGTATAAAGCAAAAAATGGATTCGCAGAATATAAAGTAATTGAATATCCAGAGAAATATCTTAAAAAATATGGAGGGGAATGATGAGTGATTTAAAAATATTTACAAAAAATATAGAAACTAAAGCAAAAGAACAAATAGATTTATTATTAGAGCAAGAAGCATTTAAAAATTGTAAAGTTAGAATAATGCCAGATGTTCATGCGGGTGCTGGCTGTGTTATTGGGTTTACTGCAAACTTAGGTGATAAAGTTATACCAAATATAGTTGGAGTTGATATTGGTTGTGGAATGACTTGGTTTGATACGGGAATAAAAGAAATTGATTTTGAAAAATTGGACAATTTTATAAGAGATAATATACCAAGTGGAATGAATGTAAACGAAATAGAATATACTTGTCCTGTTGATATAGAAGAGTTATATTGTTATAAAGAGTTGAGGAATAAAGATAAATATTTACAAAGGTCTTTATGCTCATTAGGTGGTGGAAACCATTTTATTGAAATTGATAAAGCAAAACATGGGAATTTGTATATAGTTATACATTCTGGAAGTAGAAATCTTGGTAAACAAGTATGTGAAATATATCAAGATAAAGCAATTAAAGGTTGTTCATTTGAAAATGAGATGAAAGAAGAAATAAAACAAACAATAAATATTTTAAAAGAACAAAATAGGCAGAGAGAAATTGAACAAACAATACAACAAATAAAATCAAAGTATGACGGCAAATTAAAACTTCCAAAAGATTTATGCTATATTAAAGGAAAAGATAGAGATGATTATTTACACGATATGAAATTGTGTCAACAATGGGCAACATTTAATAGATATTATATTTTATCAAAAATTTGTTTATTTTTAGGAATTGAATTAAATAAATGTGAAGTTCATGAAACAATACACAATTATATTGATGAAGAAAATATGGTTAGGAAAGGTGCTATTCGTGCATTAAAAGATGAAATTGTTTTAATACCTATAAATATGAGAGATGGCTGTATTATAGGTAAAGGAAAGGGTAATGTTGATTGGAATTATTCCGCACCACATGGAGCAGGAAGAATAATGTCCAGGAATGAAGCAAGAGAAAAATTAAATCTTAATGAATATAAGAAAGAAATGAAAGATATTTATACAACTTCTGTTTGTGAAGAAACAATTGATGAAGCACCTATGGTTTATAAACCTATTGAAGAAATATTAGAAAACATTAAAGATACAGTTGATATAATTGATATTATAAAACCAATATATAATTTTAAAGCAAAGGAGTAGAAAATGACAAAAACTTGGTTAAGTTTGAAAAGGAGTAAACAATGGAACGATTAGTTTTTAACACAGCAGAACACAAACTTGAAGAACTGGAAAAGTATGAGTTTGTTTTTAATATTAAAAATAATGAATATAGATATGAAAGTATAGAAGATAAGTTCTGTTCGATGATTTGTATAAATTTTGATTTTGAATATGAAGTTAACTTTATTAGTTATGATGATATAGACCCCTTTTATTACCCAGAAAAAGATTTAGATGTGGAAGTTTTATGTAAATTATACGACCTAATCAAAGACGGTCTAGTGATAAAGGAGAAGAAATGAGATATATTGCAGAACTTACAAAATGGAATGGTGAAAAAGAAACAATCAAAATCAAAAAAGAATGGATTGATGACATTGTTTTTGCTGTTCAATCACAAATGTATGTTAACAATAAAGATACTAAACTTGAAATTCATGGTGGAAATTATAGTCATGTTGATATTTATTATAATTAGGAGTGTTTATGGAAATTAAAGTTTATAATATTTTAAAAGAAATTCATAAAGATAAAATCAAACAAGAATATTGGCAAGAACATAATCTTGACAATAGAGCAAGACAAGAATATGGAATTTTTTGCATTTGGTGTAGAGCTTTTAAAGACAGTGATTTTAGCGAACAAAATTTCAAACTATACCAAAGGCAAGAGCATAAACATTTTGATTTTTGGCTTAAGAAACGAATTGCAGAACTATTTTATGGCTATGAATTTGAATTTGATTATAATACAATGAAATGGAAATCGTATAAAAGAAGTCATTGAAATATATGACTTTTTATTTAATGTAAAAATTATGCATATTTGTTTGACACATTAAAATATTATTTG
>CALXUT010000020.1 GCA_944391755.1 uncultured Clostridia bacterium | reverse complement strand
TTATCCTGAGCCAGGATCAAACTCTCTTGTTAAGATTGTTTTTCTAACTCTTTTTTAAACGTTTTGATTTACTTTTTGGTACTTTTCTATTTCTAGAAAGTCACCGTTTGGTTTATTCTCTAAGGATTCATTGTTTACTTTTCAATGTACTTTTGTTCAACGCTTAGCGTGAACGAATTTTATTATACTATACCTTTATCCTATTGTCAATACTTTTTTCAAAAATATTTTTAAATATTTTTAAAACTTTTTTTGAGCAAAATAAAAAACTAGTAATTCGTTGCTTTTTATGAATTCTGCTGTAACTTTTATACTAATTCTTCTGTAATATTTTATATTATTTCTTAAGGTATGTACAGAAATATATTAGCAAATTTTTTGAAATTTGTCAACACTTTTTTTGAAAAATTTTTCATATTTTTCTCTTTTATTATTTTCATTATAATAACTAAAAAGTTAATTGAAGTGCTTTTCACACTCCAATTAACTTTTTTCTTTCTTAGGTTTATTCCATGAAATATAATCACATGACTTAGGATTATTTTCACATATATAATATTTCTTTTTACTTTTCGCCTTTCTAACCTGTATTGTTCCACCACACTTTGGACAAGGAACATCAATGGTTTCTATAATCGGTTTTGTATTTTTACATTCTGGATAACCTGGACAAGCTAAGAACTTTCCAAACTTTCCGTATTTATATACCATCATTCTACCACATTTATCACAAGGAACATCAGATACTTCATCTATCATTTGTACATGTTCCAATTCTTTTTCCACTTTTTCTACATTTTCTTCAAATGGTGTATAGAATTCTCTAATCATATCTTTCCAATTTTCTTTTCCTTCTGCAATGTTATCAAATTGATTTTCAATATTAGCTGTAAATTCTACATTTATAATATCTGTAAAGTTTTCTGTTAATAATTTATTTACGACTTTTCCTAATTCTGTTGGAACTAATTGTTTTTGTTCTTTTTCTATATATCTTCTTTCTAATATAGTAGTAATCGTAGGAGAATATGTACTTGGTCTTCCGATTCCTTTTTCCTCTAGTGCTTTTACCAAACTTGCCTCTGTGTATCTTGGAGGTGGTTCTGTAAAGCTTTGTTTTGGTTCCATTTTTTGTTTTTTGACTTCTTGTTTTAACTCTAATTCGGGAATCGTTTCATCATTTTCTTCTACTTTATCATCGGTTCCTTCTACATATAATGTCATAAATCCTTTAAACTTCAAATTTTGTCCACTTGCTTTAAATGTATATGTATTTGCATCAATTGTAACAGATACCGTATCAAATATCGCTGCTGTCATTTGGCTTGCCATAAATCGATTATAAATTAACTTATAAAGTTTATATTGGTCTTTTGTTAATGCATCTTTTATTTTTTCTGGTTCTAAGTCTGCATAAGTTGGTCTAATACCTTCATGAGCATCTTGAGCATCTTTATTTGTTTTATAATAACGATTTTCATAATATTTCTCACCATATGTTTTTAATATATGTTCTTTTGCCGTAGCTCTTGCTTCTTCTGATATTCTTGTAGAATCTGTTCTCATATAGGTAATTAAACCTACTGTCCCTTTTTCTGGTATTTTGATTCCTTCATATAATCCTTGTGCAATGGACATTGTTTTCTTTAAAGAAAATCCTAATTTTCTTGAAGCTTCTTGTTGCATTGTACTTGTTGTAAATGGTGGTGCAGGTGTTCTTTTCTTTTCGCCTTTTTTAATATCTTCTATTATATATTTTGCATCTTTCATATTTTTTACTATTTCGTCAACTTGTTCTTTATTATGAATGTCTTGTTTTTTATTGTCCTTGCCATAAAATTTAGCTTCAAATGTTTTTTTAGATTTTTCATCTAATAATTGAACATATAGATTCCAATATTCTTCTGGAACAAATTTTTCTATTTCTTCTTCTCTATCAACAATTAATTTAACGGCAACAGATTGTACTCTTCCTGCAGATAAGCCTCTTCTTACTTTTTTCCATAACACTGGACTTATTTTATAACCTACGATTCTATCTAAAACTCTTCTTGCCTGTTGTGCATTTACCAAGTTAATATCAATATCTCTTGGCTCTTTTATTGCTTTTTGCACGGCTGTTTTGGTTATTTCATTAAAAGTAACTCTAGTTATTTTGTCTTTGTCAACATCTAACATATTAGATAAATGCCAAGCGATTGCTTCTCGTTCACGGTCAGGGTCAGTTGCTAAATACACTTTTTTTGCAGATTTTGCATCTTTTTTTAATTCTTTTATTAAATCGCCCTTTCCTCTAATATTGATATATTCTGGTTCAAAGTTATTTTCTACATTGACACCTAGCTTTGATTTAGGTAGATCTCTTACATGTCCCATTGAAGCAACAACTTTCGTACTACCTCCTAAGAACTTTTTTATCGTATTTGCCTTTGCTGGTGATTCTACTATTATTAATTTATCAGCCATATTTTCTCCCTTCCTCTTGTCAAAATCTTATCTATTGTAGCTTAAATTTTTATTTTTTGCAAGTCCTGTATATTCTTTAGTTCTGTAACGATATCTTCAAGTGCTATAGGAGTCACCTCATTTTCCTTCATTAATGTTAACATTTTGTCAACTTCTTTTTCTTCATTTGTTATACTCTCTATCTTGTTTCCTTCCACTCCTATTTTATCTCTATATTCTGTTTTAATAATTTGTATTCCATATAATAATTTGTCTTTTTTTACTTTTTCCTCTTCATTTATTATTTTATAATATTCTACTTTTATTGGATAGTTTATTCCTGCTTCTAACAGTTTATCTCTGTTGATAAAAATACTTCCAAAAAAGTTTTTCAATCAATCTCCCCCTTTCTTTTTCTCATGTAATTAACTATAATACTTAATTTTTAAAAATGCAATAGATTTTTAATCTGTTTTTTTGTTTTTTTGATGATCTCTCGACACCTTTCTACATAAATATAGGATAAACTATGTTATAATATATTTATAAAAAAAGAAAGTTTTATCTTTCCTAAGTCCGGTCTTATCTTTTTCATTATATTAGTAAATTTTTTTATCCTACTTGCTAATATAAGAAGACACATCTTTTGCGATGTGCCTTTATTATTTGCTTATTTTTTGTCTTACATATTCATATAATATAATCCCTGTTGCAACAGATGCATTCAAACTCTCTGTTTTTCCTAGCATAGGAATTTTTACTTTTTCATCTGCCATATCTTGAAGTGCTTTTGATACGCCATTTGCTTCATTTCCTATCACAATGATTCTTTTATTTAACTCCATATCATAAATACTCTTATTGGTTTGTAATGATGTAACCATTAATTTAAAATGATGTTTTTTCATTTGTTTTATTGTCTCTTGTAAATCTTCAGATTCGATAATTTTTACTCTAAATATTGCTCCCATTGTAGAACGAACTACTTTTGGATTATATGCATCAGCCGTTTCTTTTGAAACAATAATTTGCGTAAGTCCTACACTATCTACTGTTCTTAGTATTGTTCCTAAATTACCAGGGTCTTGTACGCCATCAAGTACGACAATGATGTCTTGAGAATAGTCTATTTCTGAATTTGTCACATTTTTCTTGACAATTGCCATAATTCCCTGTGGATTTGTCACTTGTGTTATTAGATTAAATATTTTTTCCGTTACATAAACACATTCATATTTCGCTATCTCCAACATGACATTTGTAGGTATCTCATAGGTTCTTGTTGTATCATCACATACAATCACTTTCTTTATTTCTGCATTTTCTTTCACCGCTTCTTCAATTAATTTGACACCCTCAATAATGTATTCATGATTCTCATCTCTATATTTTTTATCTTTTAATTTTCTAATATGTTTTATCAAATCATTGTCTTTACTTGAAATAACTTGCATTTTTCCTCCTATTATAATGAATGTAAAAATTCCTTTACTTCATGTAACATCTTTATTTCTGATAAATTATCTAAAGCTAATGTAATTTGTGGCTTTATTCCTTGCGTAAATTTTATTTTATTTCTATATTTTTTAACCAATTCATTTATATCGATATTTAGTTCTCCTGGTTCAAAAATAAATACAACAAAATTTCTTCTACTTTGCACTTTACTAATTTTTAATTTTTTGCATAAAATTTTAATTCTTGCAATTTCTATTAAGTTTTCAATTTCTTTTGGCATATTACCAAATCTATCTATCATCTCGTCTATTACATTTTGTATGTCTTCTTCATTTCTACATAAGGCAATTTCCTGATACATTTCAATCTTTTGGCTAGAATCTGTAATATAATCATCAGGTATATAACATGTAACATCTAAATCGATTTGTACATCAAGTTCTTCCTGAACAGGAATTCCTTTCATTTCTTTGATGACTTCATCAAGTAAATTACAATAGGTATCATACCCAACTTGTTCTAAATGTCCATGTTGTATTTCTCCAAGTAAGCTTCCTGCTCCTCTTATTTCTAAATCTCTCATCGCAATTTTAAAACCTGAACCGAATTCTGTAAATTCCTTAATTGCTTTTAATCTTTTATCTGCGATTTCTGATAAAAGTTTATCTCTTTTATAAGTAATGTATGCATAACCTTGTCTATCAGATCTTCCTACTCTTCCTCTTATTTGATATAATTGCGCCAATCCCATTCTATCCGCATTTTCGACTATAATTGTATTGGCATTTGGAATATCAATTCCTGATTCTAAAATGGTTGTACATACTAAAACATCGATTTTTTTATCAATAAAGTTTTGCATGATATTTTCTATTTCATTACCACTCATTTTTCCATGTGCATAATCTACTCTTGCTTCTGGCACTAGTTCTGCTATTTCATTTGCTTTCCTCATGATGTTTTCTACATTATTGAACAAATAAAATACCTGTCCTTTTCTTTCTAATTCTTTTGTAATGGCTTCTCTTACTACTTCTTTATCATATTCTAATACATAAGTTTGCACAGGTTTTCTGTTATATGGTGGTTCATATATGACAGACATATCTCTTACGCCAACAATAGACATATGTAGTGTTCTAGGAATAGGTGTTGCTGTCATCGTTAATACATCGATATTGGTTTTATATTGTTTTATTTTTTCTTTTGCTTTTACTCCAAAACGATGTTCCTCATCTATGATTAATAGTCCTAAATCTTTGAATTGTACATCATCACTTAAAATTCTGTGTGTTCCAACAACAATATCAATTTCACCTAATTTTAATTTTTTGATAATTTGATTTTGTTCTTTTCTAGTCTTAAATCGATTTAAGACTTCTACTTTTACTGCGAAATTTGCCATTCTATCTCTAAATTCTTTATATTGTTGTTCCGCAAGAACGGTTGTTGGTGCTAAATAGGCTACTTGTTTTCCACCTAGAACAGCTTTAAATGCTGCTCTTATTGCTACTTCTGTTTTACCATACCCCACATCTCCACAAAGTAGCCTATCCATTGGCCTATCTGTTTCCATATCTTTTTTTACTTCTTCTATACATCTTAATTGATCATCTGTTTCTTGATATGGAAAACTATCTTCAAATTGTGTTTGCCAAGGTGTATCTGCTGGGAAAGAATATCCTTTTGCTTTTTCTCTTTTCGCATATAATTCGATTAACTCATGAGCAACTTCTCGTAAATTTTTCTTTACTCTTGCTTTTGTATTTAACCATTCTTTATTGCCTAGTTTATTAACCTTAAGTCCGCCTTCATCTCCACCAATATATTTTCGAATACTATCTAATTGATTTGTTGGAACATATAAAATATCATCACCATAATATTTTATTTTAATATAATCTTTTGTTGTCCCATCTGCAGTTATAGTATTAACACCTATGAATATTCCTATTCCATAATTTTTGTGTACAACATAATCTCCTATTTTTAAATCTGCAAATACAACTTTCTCTGCTTCTCTAAAGGCTGGATTTTTATATTTTTTTCGTTTTTCTCCTTCTATTAACTCTTGTGCTGTAATGACAATTTGCTTTAAATCAAAACACTCATATCCTGATGATAATTTTCCCACACTCACGGTTACAGCATTACTTTTTACGATGATGGTTTGATTTAATTTTTCTTCAAATGTATGGATAATTTCATTTTCTTCTAATAAACTACATAATTTTTTTGCCTTTTCTTTGGTATCTGCTAATATATAAACTTTTTTCTTTTCTTCTTGTGCTTTTAATAATTCTTTAAATAAGATTTCTATCTCACTTTTATAGAAACTTTTTTCTTTATAATTCCATTTATACCTTTCCGCTTCTTTTTTGATGTCATCATCAAATTTTTCTATATATATTAATTGTTTTGTTTGTACTTTATTTTCAAATTGTTCTAGATTTAATAAATCTTTTAATGCATCTGGTATAACTTTTTGTTTGTCGATTAATACTTCTATGACATTTTGAGCATCTTTATTGACATTTTCTAATCGTTGCTCTATTTTTTTATATTCGTCTAAAACGACTAAATAATTCTCTTTTAAATAATCTAAAATGGTTTCTTGTTCATTGTAAAAAGCATTAAAATATCTATCAATTTTACTAATATAATCCCCATTTTTTATGATTTCTATATCTTGATTTACTTGTTCTTGAATTCTTTCATCATATATCGTATTTTTTATAGAATGTATCACTTCTGTTATGTCTTTTTCTAGTAAATATTCATGTGCTGGATATATGGTGATTTTTTCGATATTTTCTGTAGATCTTTGGCTAATGACATTAAAATATCTGATAGAATCGACTTCGTCTCCCCAAAATTCAATTCTTACACCCATTTTTTCAGTGATAGATATATCTAAGATTCCTCCTCTTACACTGAATTGTCCTCTTCCTTCTATTAAATCATATCGCATATATCCAAGATGGATTAATGTTTGTTTAATTTCCTCTAAGTTGTGTGTTTCTCCTACTTTAAATTTTAATATATTTTTATATAATGCTTTTTTGCTTATCATTTTTTGCATAACGGCTTCGATTGTTGTTACAACTATGCAATTTTTACTTTCTTGTATTTTATTAAATGCTTCTATTCTTTCATATGGTAAGTCCTTACTTTCAGCAATATAGTCATATGTAACAATTTCTTTTTTTGGTATAAATATGACTTTATCTGTGAAATAGTTTAAATCTTGTACGATTTTTCTTGCTTGAATTTCGTTATAGGTTATGATACAAATTGGTTTTTTGGCAAATTCTTTTGTAGCTGAAATCATTTGCACCATTCCCACATCTGTTAAGCCCGATATAGCTATCGGGCTTGTTTTATTTTCTATACTTTTTATGTATTCACAAAATTTAGGATTTTTTCCTAATTCTCCTATGATTGTGTTCATGTTTTCCATCCTTTTATTTTATTTACTTACATATTATACCATTTATAGTAAAAAAAATCAACTTTGACTTATCATCTTGATTATGGTATACTATTTCTATGCTCTTGTAGAGTAATTTTTTCCCAATTGGGAAGAAAGAAGGGTTTTTATGTCCATGAAAAATGATGTAGTCGTCAGAGTTGCCCGGAACCTTTTCCAGACGGAAGAATTTCCCGAAGGCTTTATTTCCGACCTTCATCAATATATGGAGCAAAAGTTTGTCGCAACTGGGTGTTTCGTATTGTTTTCGGCAAGTGAGGATTTTTCTGCGTTTATGCAAAAATATCCTCAGCTCAGTTGTGGGATGAGAGAAGTCATTTATGACAATGGTCGTCTCTTATTCAGGGAAGACTACCATGAACGACAGTTTTTCCCCATCTAATGTAAACCTGTTCTGCCTATGTTCACTATAGTGAACATAGGCAGACTATTTTTTCTTATCTTACATTTTTACAACCAATTTATTAAATTTAGAATGAATGTATTTTTCTAATTTTTCCATAAATTCATCTGGTTGAATCTCTTTTTTAGCTACCATATCCAATCCTTTTTCCCAACTTGCGGTTAATTTCGGATTTAACATATCTGGCATTGCATAATGTACAACATCATAGATAACTTCTCCCTTTTGTGTAGGTGTAATAATCTGTGTTTTTGAATGGATATCTATATATTTTATCTTTTCTAATTTTTTAATAATTTCTGCCCTTGTTGCAGAGGTTCCTATACCTGCCCCTTTTATCTGTTCTCTTAATTCTTCATCTTCTATTAACTTTCCGGCGTTTTCCATTGCCAAAATCATAGAACCCGAATTATATCTTGAAGGTGGTGAAGTTTCTGCATCTTTTATTTCAAAATTTATTACCGCTATTTCTTCTCCCTTTTTTAAATTTTTAAATGCTTCCAAATTGTTTTCTGTTTCTTCTTCATTATTAGAAGTTTTATCCACAGTTTGCTCCTTTTCTGTGGATTGTTTAGCTATTTTTTTAGATTTTAGGACTTCTAAATACCCCTGTTTTGTACAAACTTTTCCGCTAGCATGAAATGTTTCTTCATCAATATTGATAACTACTGCTATTTTACTATATTCAGCCGGTGGATAAAATATGGCTATAAATCTTTTAACGATCACATGATAAATATGTTTATGTAATTCCGGTAATTTATCAAAATTCTCATATCCTTGTCCTGTTGGTATAATGGCATAATGGTCTGTTATTTTACTGTCATTTACATATTTTGTTTTTAGCAAATTGGTGGAATATTTTTCTGTTACCATTTTCTGCAACAGTTTTTGCACTTCTTCATCTTTATATCCTTTTACAAGTCCATTTAAGTTTTTAGATATTTCCTTTGCTACAGCACTAGATAAAACTCTAGCATCTGTTCTTGGATATGTCACTAATTTTTTTTCATATAAATTTTGAATGACCTCTAATGTTTCATCTGGTTTGATTTTAAATCTTTTTGTACATTCATTTTGTATTTCTGCTAAATTAAATAATAATGGTGCATTTTCCTTCTGTTTTGACTTCTTCAATTCTGTTATGATTGCTTTTTTATTTGCTAAAGATTGTATAAATTCTTTTGCATCTTTTTCTTTTTTGAAGCCACTTTCATTATATAATTTTGGAGATTCATACAGTTTCGATTTTTCATTGACTTTCCAATCTGCTTTCAATGATCCCTCTTTACTTGCAAAATCTCCAATAATTTTATAGTATTTTGTTTTTACAAAATTTCTGATTTCTCTTTCTCTTTCCACTACCATTCCTAACACACATGTCATGACTCTTCCGACAGAAATGGAAGCTTTATCTTCTTTAATTTCAGCAGCTACTTTTCTTCCATATATAATAGAAAGTAATCTTGAAAAATTGATTCCTATTAAATAATCTTCTTTAGCTCTTAAATAAGCTGAATCAGATAAACTATCATATTCTTTTTCATCTTTTGCTTCTTTAATTCCTCTTTGTATTTCTTCTTCTGTTTGGGAATCTATCCAAACTCTTCTTATCTTTGCTTTTGGATTTGGTTTTGCCATCATAAATACTAATCTTTGGATATATTCTCCTTCTCGTCCAGAGTCTCCTGCATTATAAATCTCTTCTACATCTTCTCTTTGTAATAAGCTTTGTACAATTTTAAATTGATTTTGTACTGCTGGAATTATTTCATATTTCCACTCATGTGGTATAAATGGTAATGTATCTAATCTCCAGAATTTTAATTTCTCATCATATGCCTCTGGATAACTCATTGTCACTAAATGTCCAACACACCAAGTAATAATCCAATCTTTATCTTCTATATATCCATTTTTTCTATTTATCGCAATTTTCAGTGCTTTTGCAAATTCCATCGCAACAGAAGGCTTTTCTGTTATTAGTAACTTTTTGCCCAATTTTATCACCTTTTTAATTGTTTATTTTGTCCCTTATATATTGATTTGCAATTTCTCTTATTTCTCCTAATTCTGTTTGGGATGTTTTATCAGTCATATGATATCTGTTTAAAATAATATTGATATAATTTTCTTTTTGTAATATCTCAAAACTTGCTTTAAAATTCATATCAAAAATAAACGCTATTAAAAGAACAATTTCATCTATTGGTTGTATTTGCTTACCTGGTTGTTTTTTTATTTGTTTTTGTTCTTTAAATTTATCTAACATATCTGATGATATTTTAGATTCTTCAACCTTATATTCTTCACCTTTCCAAAATATATATGCTGATTCATAAAATATGTCTAATTTATCTGCATCTCTTATAATTTTTGCAAATAGAAGTTCTTTTCCTGTTAAGCCGTCTTCTATTTTATATTTATTATGATTTTTGATTGCTTTTTTTATGATATTATCATATTTTTCTGTTTCTATATATTTTCTTAAATCTTTTTCTAATATCGTTAATGCATAATCTCCATGATCAAAACTTTGTGAATCTTTGAATGTTTGATATTGTTTATATTGTTCAAATCTAGCAATATCATGTAATAGACCTATTAAAGTTGCTAATTGCATTTCTTCTTCTGATAAATTTAATTTTTCAGCTATTTTTTTCGAAATTTCCATGACTCTTAATGAATGCTCTTGCTTTCCTTTTTGTCTTACATTTGTTAAATCAAATTTATTTGTATAGTTAAGAAATTCTTTTTTTGCTTTTTCTATATCTACCGTCATTTTTATTTCCTCTCTATTTTATTCGTAAATCAAAAATGTTTGTTCATTATCTAAAATTTCAGCATTTGTTCCCTTTTTCGCTATCATTTCTTCTGGATCATCTGTATTATAATAAATATCCTCAATTCCTGTTGCAATTTTTTTGAACTCTCCTGATTCTTTATTATAAAAATATAATATATTGTCTTTTAGACCAATCACATTATTAGAAGCTCCAGCCCAACCTCTTGCTGTTAGTGTCTTATCTGCTTGTTCTAATAATTGCTCTCCATTTTGTATTTCATTTTGATTTCCTGTATTGTCATCTGTAGAAGTATTTCCTGTTGTATTTCCTGTTTCATTATTATTGGTCGTATTTGTATTTTCTATACGATTATCTGTAGTATTTGTATTATCTTGATTTTCAGCATCTTTACTTCTAAATAGTTCTACCCCTATAAAAACGACTAAACCTATTACAATTATTACCAATACATATTTTAAATATTTCATAACATCACCATTCCCCATATTCATATTACAGTTTACTGCTGTTACAATTTATGTACTTTTAATGTTGATATATACATATTTTGCAGTCAAAGACCCGGATTGTTACACCCCAGCTATGTTTTTGACAAAAAATATGTATATATCAGCATCTTAAATATATTTATGATCAAAAGCAGTAAACTTTGACTACATTGTATATTTTTAATTTTGTTTTGTCAACAATCTTTATTGACTTTTCGCTATTTTGCTAGTATAATCATTATGTTAATATCATGTGAAGGGAGATAATAGAATGTCATATAATTTTAGAGAAATAGAGCAAAAATGGCAAGATTATTGGGATGAACATAAAACTTTTTATACAGATGTATGGGATTTTTCAAAACCAAAGTTTTATGCATTAGATATGTTTCCATATCCATCAGGTCAAGGACTTCATGTAGGACATCCTGAAGGATATACGGCAACAGATATCATTTCTAGAATGAGAAGAATGCAAGGATATAATGTATTACACCCTATGGGATGGGACGCTTTTGGTCTACCAGCAGAACAATATGCTATTAAAACTGGTAATCATCCAGCAGGATTTACTCTTGCAAATATAGAAACTTTTAAAAGACAACTAAAAATGTTAGGTTTCTCTTTTGATTGGGATAAAGAAGTTTCTACCTGTGATCCAAATTACTATAAATGGACACAATGGATTTTTAAACAATTATATAATGATGGCTTAGCAAAATTAGTTGAAATGCCAGTAAATTGGTGTGAAGGATTAGGCTGTGTTTTATCTAATGATGAAGTAATTGATGGAAAAAGTGAAAGAGGCGGATTCCCTGTTGTTCGTAAAAACATGAAACAATGGGTTATGGATATTCCAAAATATGCAGATATTTTATTAAATGGTCTTGAGGAGATTGATTGGCCTGAATCTACTAAAGAAATTCAAAGAAATTGGATTGGTCGTAGTGAAGGTGCAGAAGTTATCTTTAAAGTTGCCAATAGCAATATAGAATTTACCGTGTTTACTACTAGACCAGATACACTTTTTGGGGCAACTTATTGTGTTTTAGCTCCAGAATTGGATATGGTAAAAGATTTAACAACTCCTGAACAAAAGTCAGCAGTGGAAGAATATCAAAAATTAGCAGCATCTAAATCCGACTTGGAAAGAACAGAATTGAATAAAGAAAAAACGGGTGTATTTACAGGTTCTTATGCCATCAACCCTGTAAATGGGAAAGAAATTCCTATTTGGATTTCTGATTATGTATTGGCAACCTATGGAACTGGTTGTATTATGGCTGTTCCAGCACATGATCAAAGAGATTACGAATTTGCAACAAAATTCGGACTTGATATTATCCCTGTTCTTGAAGGTGGAGATATTTCAAAAGAAGCCTTTACTGAAGATGGTATACATATCAATTCTGACTTCTTAAATGGATTAAATAAAACGGATGCCATCGAAAAAATAAATAATTGGCTAGAAGAAAAGAAAATCGGAACAAGAAAAGTGAATTATAAATTGCGTGAATGGATATTTGCAAGACAGCGTTATTGGGGAGAACCTATTCCTATTGTTTATTTAGATGATGAAATGAAAGCTTTAGCAGATTCAGATTTACCTTTAGTTTTACCTGAATTGGAAGATTACGCACCATCTAAAACAGGTGCTTCTCCATTAGATAAAGCGACAGATTGGGTGAATACAACATTTGAAGGAAAACCTGCAAAAAGAGAAACAAGTACAATGCCTGGTTCAGCAGGTTCAAGTTGGTATTTCTTGAGATATATTGATCCACATAATGATAATGAATTTGCAGATAAAAAATTGCTAGAACATTGGATGCCTGTTGATTTATATGTAGGTGGTCCAGAACATGCAGTAGGACATCTACTATATTCAAGATTTTGGAATCATTATTTATATAATAAAGGATATTCTCCTGTTAAAGAACCATTTGCAAAACTTCGTCATCAAGGTATGATTTTAGGTTCAAATGGTGAAAAAATGAGCAAATCAAAGGGAAATGTTATCAATCCTGATGATATGGTAAAACAATATGGTGCAGATTCTTTAAGAATTTATGAAATGTTTATGGGACCTATTGATGCAGCAAAGCCTTGGGATCCAAATGGTATTGATGGTGCTAAAAAGTTCTTAGATAGAGTATGGAGATTATTTGTAGAATCTGGAAAAGTAAAAGATGAACCAAATAAAAAATTAGAAAAAGTATATCATTTTACTGTTAAAAAAGTGACAAACGATTATGAGAATATGGATTTTAATACGGCAATTTCTCAAATGATGATTTTCATTAATACAGCAAATAAAGAAGATATTTTACCAAGAGAATATGCAGAGGGATTTTTGAAATTATTAAATCCTGTTGCACCTCACATTACAGAAGAACTTTGGAATCGATTAGGTCATAATACTACCATTGCTTATGAAAAATGGCCAGAATATGATGAACAAAAAACAATTGATGATGAAATCGAGCTTCCTATCCAAGTAAATGGAAAACTAAAAGCTACTATTAAGATTGCTTTAGATGAAGAGGAAAGTTCTGTTAAGGAAAAAGTGCATTCTGCTATAGAACATAGACTTGATGGAAAATCTATTGTAAAAGAAATTTATGTAAAAAATAAAATTTATAATGTGGTTGTGAAATAAAGAGAGGCTTAAGCCTCTCTTTTCCAATAAAATAAATATTGCTGTGCAATCCCTGCCAAATTTCCAAATTTCTCATGTGCTAATTTTTCAATATCTTTTTTATTTACTTTTGTCTCATCTTGTTTTTTAATATATAATTCATTCATGACTCTTCTAACCCACACATCTATTGGAAATACTTCAAATCTTTTTAAGGTAGAAAACAATAAAATACAATCAGCAACTTTAGGTCCTACACCGGATAAACTCAAAAGTTGTTCTCTAACTTCTAAAGTATTAGGATTATTTTGCATTTGTTCTAAATCTACTTTTTTATCTAATATCATATGAACTGTTTCATATAGTCTGATATCTCTAAAACCTGCACCTAATTTTCTATAATTTTCCACAGTAACATCTTTTAATTCTTCCACTGTTGGAAAAGTATAATATTTCTCACCATACCATTCTATTTCTTTTCCATAAGCTTTTGAAAGCCTTTCTATTATCCCTTTAATTCTTGGAATATTATTATTGGCAGATATAATATACGATATAATCATTTCCCATAAATCTTGATTTAATATTCTGATTCCTTGTCCATATTGTATACTTGTCTTTAGATGTTCATCTATTTGAGATAATTGCTCTTTAATTTTTTCATAATCTCTTTTTAAATCAAAATAATCTTCTACGATTTCTTGTATATTTCCATTACAAATTCCTTTAAATGTTACTGTATTCCCATTTTTTTGTACATTCATGACATTACCATTAAATACCCCTGTGTAACTTCCATCTTCTTGTTTGTTCCAACGAAAGCATTGACCACATTCAAATATATCTGCTAATTCAAATGATTTTATATTTTCTATTTTGTATTCTTGCATATCTATTCACTCTCTACTGTTTTATTTTTATATATTATTATATTTATACTAACTATTTTTTAAATTCTAGTATATCTCCTGGTTGGCAATCTAAAACATTACATATTGCTTCTAATGTTGAAAAACGAATTGCACTAACTTTTCCATTTTTTAATTTCGAAAGATTAACATTTGCAACTCCTACTTTTTCTGAAAGTTCATTTAATGATATTTTTCTGTCTGCCATTACTCTATCTAATCTTAATATTATTGGCATATATTTTCCTCCGTTCTTTATAATGTTTCATCTGACTCAATTTGTAGTTGATAACCATACTTAAATATACTATTTAATGCAGAAATAACAATAGCTAATATTAAAGTAAGATTAATCAAGCTTGCTGAAGTTAAAATATATAGTATCCATACCCATATTTCAATATATTTAATATATTGAATATTTTTTTGCGTAAATGGTGTCTCATTTTCTTCAATATTTTTAAATATTTTTGCTAGTAAATCTAATAATATTACTATTGATAAAAATGTTAAAATTAAGTTACTACTTTCTTTCAGATTTTGAATTTCAGCCTGTTTTTCGCTTACATGATTTATTATTGTTTCTATTTTTCCGAAAATGTTATCTTCTTTGTTTAACATATTATGAGAATGATTATCAACTAAGTTAGATTGTAATATAGCATTTGCTATTATTACAATTGCTATAACAACAAACAATATTGCTATAATCCATTGAAATATGGTGATTACTCTTCTTATTTTTTTACATTTTTGTATCATTTCTTTTTTCAAATTATTATTTTGACTTTCTTCCATAAGTAAATCCTCCTTTTATTTTAATTTTTTATTATATTATCACACTTTTTTATGTTTGTCAACTATTTTTTAATGTTTATCGTTATTTTTTTGTTGTATAAAATAAAAAAACGCATTAATTCATCATAAAGCCGATAGCAAAAAAGAAGTCTCTCATAGACTTCTTAAGATTTTTGTTTTTGCTATTACTTTAATAAAAACTTCTATTTACTATTGGCTTAGCTTTACATACTTTAACTTTTAACAATAAAATTTGATATTACCTGAATGAATTGCTTTCCATTTTTCAACAATTTAAAATATGAACATGAATTGGCTCATCGTTTTCATTTGTCCAAAAATAAATTTTATATCCGTTTTAATTCAAAAATACTAGGCAATTTCTAATCCTCCTAAACGCGCATATTTAAAAAAGAAAGACGCACCGTTTTTAACAAGCTCCAAAAATGTTTTCTTTTCCTCATCAGTATAATTTCCATCTTCCAAAACAACCTTATAACTTGGAATTTCAATTACATAAGTATCAAATCCATACTCCTTTGGTCTTTCAAAAGTAACACGAATATATTCTTCACCATTTTCTTTTTTTCCAATATTAGAAAATACTCCCAATGTACCATCAGGATATTTAGCAAATTCATAAGTCATTAGATTACCATCCTCCTATCTCTAACTTTAATTTTCTATATAAATAATTTTCATATACTTTTATTTTTAACTTGTTTATAGTAATTATAATATAATTTTGAAAAAAAATCTAGACTATTTTAAAATCATTTAACCACTCTATTTCTTCTTTACTTTTCAACAAAATAAAAAACACATCTCTGTCTGGTCAATAGAGATGTATTTGTCAATTATTTTTCACATACTTTCGCATATTTTTTCAATTTCTCATAAACTAAGTGGTTAACTGTTCCAGCTGGGAATTTTCCATCTTTATCTTTCTTTCCTGCAGGTACACCTGTTAAAACTTCAATTCCCTCTTCTATTGTCGAAACTGCATATATATGAAATTCTTTATTCTTTACAGCTTCTACTACTTCATCAGAAAGTTGTAAATTGTTGACATTTTGTACTGGTATTACTACTCCATGTGAACCATCTAATCCACGCATTTTACAGATTTGAAAAAATCCTTCGATTTTCTCATTTACACCACCAATTGGTTGTATTTGTCCTTTTTGATTTACAGAACCAGTTACTGCAATGGATTGTTTAATAGGAATTCCAGATAAACTAGACAATAATCCGTATAATTCTGTACTTGATGCACTATCCCCATCTACTCCATTATATAATTGTTCAAAACATATGCTTGCTGTTAAGCATAATGGTATATCTTGAGCAAACATTTCTCCTAAATAACCTGAAAGGATATATACACCTTTTGAATGTGTTGAACCAGAAAGTTCAACTTCTCTTTCTATATTAACTACTCCACCTTTTCCAGTATACGTATTTACTGTAATTTTGGCTGGTTTTCCAAAAGTGTAATCACCTATGGTCATTACTGTTAGACCATTTAATTCTCCAACTAATGATCCTTTTGTATTAATTAATAGTGTATTATCTTTAATCATTTCTATATATTTAGCGTCATATTTTTTTATTCTTTCTGTTCTTTCTGCCAATGCCTTTTTTATAAATTCTTCTGTAACAATTTTAGATTTCGCAAGTTTTGCCCAGGTTCCCGCCTCTCCAATAATTTGAGCTAGATCACTAAATTTTGTAGATAATTTTTGGTTATCTCCTGCCATTCTTGATGCATATTCAACAATTCTTGCCATTGCAGATTTGTCTAATGGTGGTAATTCTTCCTGTTCGCAGAATGTATGCACAAATCTTGCTAATTTATTTACATTATCTTCATTGATTGGAGCCGTTTCTTCAAATTCCACTTTGATTTTAAATAATTTCCTAAAATCACTATCCATTGATAATAAAGTGTGATATATACTTGCATTTCCTATTAATATAACTTTTAAATTTAATGGAATAGGTTCTGGCTTTAAAGATATCATCGCCATTGCGGTTCTTTGCTCATTACTGTTATCAATGCTTAATTCTTTTACTCTTAGAACTCTTTTTAGTTCTTCATAGCACATTGGATTTGATAATAAATCTTTTGCTTGAAAAATAATATACCCTCCATTTGCTTTATGCATTAATCCTGGTTGTAACATTGTAAAATCTGTTTTTAATGCTCCATAATAGTTTTCATATTCTAATTTTCCAAATAAGTTTTGGTATGAATAATTAGAATCCATGATGACAGGACAACCTTCTTTATTACTATTGTCAATAAATAAATTTACTCTATAATTTAAACATGGATCTTGCTTTCTTTGCATTGGCCCATGTTGCATTTGTTGTTGTGGACTTGGTTGTTTATCTTCTTCAAGAAAATAAGATACATTTTTTAATACGTCTTGTTTTACATCATTTAAAAATTGGTTAATTTTTTTATTTCTTTTATATTTTGATTTTATAAAATTTATATGTGCATTCACAGTAAGTAGCGCTACATTTGATTGCCATTCAGCTACTTTTTTATCAGATTGTCTTTCTATTTGTTTGATTTGACTGATTGCATCCATAATTTGTTGTTGCACAATAACTGATTTTGCTTCGTATTCTTGTTTTACTTTTTCTTCTAATTTATCAAATTCTTCTTCTGGAATGATTTTTCCATCTATTACCGGCATCATATAAATTCCATTTTGTGCTGACCTCACTTGAAATCCGTGTTTTAATGAAGCTTCATTTAGTTTATTCATGACAACTTCTCTTTTTTCTTCAAATTCCTTTTTAATTAATGCTTTTTCTTTTTCAAAATCATCCGCATTGAATGTTTTTTTGATATCTTTTTTTACTTCTTGAATAAATCCATCCATGCTTTCTTTAAATTCTTTTCCTTGCCCTGCTGGTAAAGATACGGCTATAGGCTCATTTGGATTTTGAAAATTATATATATAGCACCAATCATTTGGAACTTTTTTCTTTTTTGCAATACTGTCTAAGTAATTTTTGGTATACATTGTCTTTCCTACTCCACTAGGTCCTTCAATGTATAAATTATTACCTTTTACATCAACATTAATTCCAAATTCAAGTGCTTTTATTCCTCTTTCTTGCCCAATTCCATCATTAATAGGCTCCAATTCTTGTGTTGTTTCAAAATGGAACATATCAGGATTACATATCATTTTTAAGTCTTTATAACTTAATTCATTCTTCTCTTTCATTTTTTCCTCCGTGTCTTTTATATTTTATCCCTTTTTATCTCTTTTATTTTATATTAGTTATCTTTTTTTGTAAAGTTTTTTTGTTAATTTTCTCCAAAAAAACAGAAGAGAGTAATACTCTCCCCTGTTAGGTGTCAAAAGGCACTTCTCCTCCTTTTCAGAAAAGATTTAGCTAGATTCATCATCAATGATGTCCTCCAGCATTGTCTCCTCAATGTGCAGTTTTCTTCCGAAGGGCACCTTCTTCAGGGCCTTCGTGATGCAGTCCTGTACCTCCTTTGAAAAAGATGTGTCCACACCATAATAGTCCTCTATGGTTTCGCACCTCAGCAGTCCATCTTCCCCCTTATAGTATCTTTCTAGCGTGACGCAGCACGACTGTTCCCGCAAAAGATACCCCTTCACTTCTTCGTCCTTAGCGATAATAACGATTCTGCTGTTCTTTTCCATTATAACACCTTCTCCAAAAATATTTGGCGTACAATTATATTATATCAAATTTTAAGTTTTATGTCAATTAAGCCCTTTTTAAAACAAAAAGAGCTATTGTATACTTTTTGGTTCAGTACACACTTTAGCTCTTTTTATTTATATTATTCAGCTTTTTTATCTGTTTTTGAAGCTTTTGATTCTTTTTCAACAACTTCTGCTGTTTTTTCAGCTACTTCTTCTGCAGCTTCTGCAACAGGCTCTGCTGGAGCAACTTCTTTATTTACAACTTCAGTTGTTTTTTCTTCTATAGGTGCCTCTACAGTTTCTGTAGTTTCTTCTACAACTTCTTGAACTGGTTCTTCTGCTAAATCTTCTTTAATAACAATTTCTTTATTTTCAATTCTAGCTCCAACCATTTCTTTTGTCTTAGAAGCTTTTCCTGTTCTTTCTCTTAAATAGTAAAGTTTAGCTCTTCTTGCTTTACCAACTCTAACTACTTCTACTTTTTCTACTAATGGTGAATGAATTAAGAATGTTTTTTCAACACCAACACCATAAGATATTTTTCTTACTGTAAATGTTTCATTAACTCCTCCACCTTGTTTTTTAATTACAATTCCTTCAAATACTTGGATTCTTTCTTTATTTCCTTCTTTTATTTTAACATGTACTCTTACTGTATTACCAACTCTTATTTCTGGAATAGAGTTTTTTAATTGTTCATGTTCTATTGATTTTACGATATCCATCAGTATTTACCTCCTTCTTTCTTTATGCAAGCGGTACTTTTTTAGTACTTTGCATCATTTTTTATTTTCTCTAAATTTTTTATATCTTCTTCAGATAATTCAATATTTTCTAAAAGGTCTGGCCTTTTTAAATATGTATTTTTTAATGCTTGATATCTTCTCCACTTGTTGATATTTTCATGATGACCTGATAATAATATTTCTGGAACTTTTCTATCTTGGAAAGTTTCTGGTCTTGTATATTGAGGATATTCTAGGATTCCTTGTGAAAAGGATTCTTCTGATGTGGAATCTTCACTTAAAACCCCCTCTACATATCTACTTACAGAATCGATCAACACCATTGCAGGAATTTCCCCACCTGTTAATACATAATCTCCAATGGATATTTCCTCATCTACAATTGTATCTATTATTCTCTGGTCTACTCCTTCATAATGTCCACAAAGTAGGATAAGATGTTCTTGCTTACTTAATTCTTCTACCTTTTTTTGGTTTAATAATTTTCCTTGTGGTGACATATATATCACTTTTGCATTTTTATCTTTTATAGATGTATATGCATCATATATAACATCTGCTTGCATTACCATGCCAGCACCACCACCATATGGAGTATCATCTACTTTTTTATGTTTGTCTTTTGAAAAATCTCTAATATTAATTAATTGAATATCTATTAGTTCTTTTTCACTTGCTTTTCCAATAATACTTTGTTTGATTGGTTCAAACATTTCTGGAAATAGTGTTAAAACATCAAATTTCATTTTTCCTCCATCTTATTTGCTATCATTTTATATTAAACCTGGTATGAGATGAACAATTATTTTAGCATTTTCTAATTGTACATCTTTTATTACTTCTTTAATTCCTGGTAATAAAATTTGTTTTCCTAGTTCATCTTTTACAACATATATGTCATTACTTCCCGTATTAAAGATATCCTCTATCTTACCAAGTAGTTTTCCTTCATCAGTATGAACTTCTAATCCTATTAAATCTGCAATAAAATAGGTTCCTTCCTCTAATGGAATGGCATCTTCTCTGTTAATTTCAAGATACGCATTTTTTAATATTTCTGCATCCTCTGGATTATTGATACCTTCTAATTTTAGTAATACCATATTTTTATGATATCTTACACTTTCTACTTTGTATAATTTAGAATCTTTTCTGGATGTGACATATACTTTTTTTAAATCATCAAATCTTTTGATATCATTTGTAAAAGGTGTTACTTTTACTTCTCCTTTTATCCCAAATGTATTTACGATTTGACCAACTTCTAATCTTTTTTGCATACTTTTCTCCATTAATCAATAAATTCTACTGTAACTTTTTTATCTTTTCTATTTGCTACAGCTTTCATTACTGTTCTGATAGATTGTGCAATTTTTCCTTGTCTTCCGATTACTTTTCCCATATCTTCTTCAGCAACTTTTACTTCGAAGATTATGTTTTTTTCACCTTCAACTTCTTTTATTTCAACACCTTCTTGGTTGTCTACTAAGTTTTTAATGATTGTTTCTAAAACTTCTTTCATATTGTCCTCCAATTAAGCATTTTTGATAAGTGCTTTTACTGTATCTGTTGGTTGTGCACCATTTTTTATCCATTGTTCTAATTTTTCTTTGTTAATTACGATTGTTGATGGTTCTGTCATTGGATCATATGTTCCAATTTGTTCGATAATTTTTCCATCTCTTGGAGATCTTGAATCAGCTACAACTATATGATAGAATGGAGCTTTTTTCTTTCCTTCTCTTTGTAATCTTATTTTTACCATTGTCATTCACCTCCGTTTTATTTTTTCTATATAAGTTTTAAAATTTATAAACTTCTACATTTTGAAATTTTTAAGGTCATCCATATTCATGTTTTTCATCATGTTCTTCATTCCACCTTTATTACTTTTTAATTGTTTCATCATTTTTTGTGTCATTTCAAAAGATTTCATGAATTTATTTACATCTTGTACGGTTGTTCCACTACCTTTTGCAATTCGAATTCTTCTACTTGCATTTAATAACTTTGTATTTCTTTTTTCTTGTTTTGTCATTGAACAAATAATTGCTTCAACTTTATCAAATTCTTTGTCATCGATATTTAAGTCTTTTATTTTATTCATTCCTGGTAACATCTTTAATATAGATGAAAATGATCCCATTTTCTTTACTTGTCTGATTTGTGCTAAATAATCATCTAAATCTAATTCATCTTTTCTTAATTGCTTTTCTAATTTTTCAGCATCTTCTTGGGAAATTGCTTCTTCTGCTTTTTCTATAATAGAAAGTACATCTCCCATGCCTAATATTCTTGATGTCATTCTTTCTGGATTGAATATTTCTATATCATTTAATTTTTCACCAGTTGCCGCAAATTTTATTGGTTTTCCTGTAACTTTCTTTACGGAAAGTGCTGCACCACCACGTGTATCACCATCTAATTTTGTTAGTACAACTCCATCAATTCCAAGTGCATCATTAAAACTTTGTGCTACATTTACTGCATCTTGACCTGTCATTGCGTCAACGACTAATAAAATTTCGTGTGGTTTTACACTTGCCTTTACATTTTTTAGTTCTTGCATTAATTCTTCATCAATGTGTAATCTACCTGCAGTATCTAATATAACGACATCATTTAGTTTAGATATTGCTACACTTACTGCTTGTTTTGCAATGTGTACAACATCTTTTGAAGTTTCATTACTGTAAACTGGTATATTTAGCTGTGCTCCTACTACTTGTAATTGCTTGATTGCTGCTGGTCTATATATATCACATGCTACTAATAATGGCTTTTTTCCTTGTTTTCTTAAAATATTCGCAAGTTTTCCTGCTGTTGTCGTTTTTCCTGAACCTTGAAGACCTACTAGCATGATGATTGTTGGAGGGTTTGGTGTAAAATTAATTTTACTTTCTGTTCCTCCTAGTAATTCTACCATTTCATCTTTTACAATTTTTACAACTTGTTGTCCTGGTGTTAATGATTTCATGACATCCTGTCCTAATGCTTTTTCTTGTATACTGCTAATAAATTCTTTTACAATTTTGTAGTTTACATCTGCTTCTAATAGGGCAAGTTTTACTTCTCTTAGCATTTCTTTTAAGTCTGATTCTGTGATTCTTGCTTTACCTCTTATTTTTCTAGTAATTTCTTGTAGTCTTGATGATAATCCTTCAAATGCCATCATTTCCTCCTATCTTTTGTTTACACTAAACAATTTAATTCTTTTTTGATTTCTTCTAATATATCAGTTACTTGTTCGTCTGACGAGTCTTTTTGTATTTTGTTTAAGTTTACTAATATATTGTGTACTAGTTTTTCTTGATTAATTGTCCTTTTCATAAACAATAGCTTTTCTTCGTACTCGAAAAGTTTTCTTTCCCCCTTTTTGATGATATCTCTTACTGCTTGTCTTGTGATGTTTTCATTTTCTGCAATTTCTGATAAAGATAAGTCTTCATTATAGTAGTAATCTATGAATTCATATTGTTTTTCCGTTAATAGCTTTCCATATATTTGCCATAACATACTTATTTCTACTTTTTTCTCCATATTTACTACCTCTTCCTTATGTGTGCTTTACTTTTTTTATTGATTTTACAACAATAAAAAGGTGTAATGCTAATATACTTTACACCTTTTTTGTGAATTTGTCAAGTGGTTTGCGCTATTTTTCTTGTTTTTTTCTAAAAATATAGCACTTATTAACTATTTTCATAGTTAATAAGTGCCATAATAAGGAATTATCCTTATTATTTGTGGATTATCTATTTATTCCTAAAGCTTTTATGAAATTGGAACATAAACATAGTAAATTGCTTTACTGAATACTTGATGCCATATATTGAAATCTTTTATAGTTCCATTCAGGTTACCATGAGAGATTCTGGCAGATATTCTTTTATATTCCCTTATAAGACCCTTTTGCCTATATTGTTGGCTTTCCGATACTCTTTTAACTGCTACTCGTAAATAGCTAAATGCTCCCTGATATGCTGTTAATTCTTTAGCTCCACTATTAGTGATAAGCTTTTTAAAATCTTTCTCTGTCTTGATAAGTTTAAAACTTACACTAAGGCATCCACCTTCATCCATAAAAGAATATCGTGGCGCCTTTTGCATAAAAACATTGAACAGTTTCGCCTCCTGACTAAGTTTCGTTCCTGGTCTTATTTTTCTTAAAGCCGTTTCAACTCCACTTATCCCCTTGGTAGTTCCAAAAACTCTGATATAAGAATTGAATGGTAAATTATCAGCATAATTGTTGATAATTTGCATCATCTTCATCATATTTTCATCTTTGTCTTCACTTTCAGGAAATAAAGGTTCTCCTATTTTCAGTTTCTCTTGAAGAACTTTCAGTTCTTCAATACGTTCTTGAATGTTGAAAATACTTGTGTATCCCCTCTTCTGCAACCGTTCGTACTCGAATAATAGGTTATCAATGTAAATTCTTACATGTTCAGGAATCATCATAAGCTTTACCTCTTTTCATTGATTTATAGATAATCCCAAATACTAACAGATATACATATTATAACATAATTTACATAATTTTTCAATTTTATATTATTTTCTTAATTCTGCATTCATTTTTTTACATACGGTATCTATAATTTTATTCATTAAGTTATTAATTTCTTCATCTGTTAGTGTCTTTTTATTATCACTAAAAGTCAATGAATAAGCTATAGATTTTTTACCTTCTTCTATGTTCGTTCCTGTATATACATCAAATACTTCTATGTCAGTAAGTAAACTTCCTCCTGCATTTTTTATTGTTTTTTCAATATCTTTTGATATTGCTTTTTTATCTACAATAAAAGCTACATCTTTTTTTACAGTTGGGAATTTAGATATTTCTTTATATTTCATTTTTCCAACTTTCTTTTGGAATAATTGATCCAAATTGATTTCTAATACATATACATTTTCTTTTGTTACATTTGGATGTAATTTTCCTATCATGCCTACATTTGCCCCATTTACAGATATATATGCACTTTGTCCTGGATGCATTTCTTTCGGAAATTCTCCTTTTATAAAACTATATCGATTTGCATATCCAAGATATTCTAGTATTTCTTCTGCAACGCCTTTTACTGTATAAAAATCTACATTCTTTGTGTTATTTAGTCCTAATGAATACTTTCCTGTCATTAATGCACATAGTTTTGTGTCTTCACCATATACTTCACCTTTTTTATAAAATCCTTTTCCGATTTCAAATATAGATATATCTTTTTGTTCACGAGCTTCATTATATTCAAATATTTTAAATAATGATGGAATCATACTATATCTTAATGTATTTCTATCTTCTGTAATAGGGTCTAATAATTTTAATTTCTCAAATTCATCTAATGTGTATTGATGTACTTCTTTGTCATTGATTAATATATATGATAAAGTTTCGTTTAATCCTAATGCTATCATTTTATTTCTGATTTCTCTTAAAGTTTTGTCATAACTTCCTTGTCTCATAGGTACTACTGGTAATTTTCCTTGTATATTATCTACTCCATAAATACGGCTTACTTCTTCAATTAAATCTTCTTTTATAGAAATATCCATTCTCCTTGTTGGAACTTTTACAGTAGCTTTTTGACCATTTACTTTATAGGTAAATCCTAACTTTCTAAATACATTTAAAATCTCTTCATTTGGAATAATAGTTCCTAATACATCATTAACATTTTGAAATGCAATATCAATTTCTTTATCTGTTTTGTCTGTTTTATCATATACGACTGTTCCTGTTACAACTTTACCATTTGCATATTTTTCAAGTAAGGTACATGCTCTTTCAGCAGCCATATAGGTTCTGTTTGGATCTAATCCTTTTTCAAAACGATTGCTTGCTTCACTTCTTAATATTTTATTAGAAGTTTTTCTGATTTTTACAGAGTCAAATATAGCAGCTTCAATGATGATATTTTTTGTATCATTTTCAACTTCTGTTTCTAAGCCTCCCATTACTCCTGCAAGACCTACTCCATGCGTGCTATCCGCAATAACAATGTCCTCTTGACTTAAAGTTCTTTCATTTCCATCTAATGTTGTTAATTTTTCTCCTTCTTTTGCCATTCTAACAACTAACTTATTTCCTAATCTATCTGCATCATAAAAATGTAATGGTTGACCTAATTCTAACATAACATAGTTACTAATATCTACAACATTGTTTATTGGTCTAATTCCTGATGCAATTAATCGATTTTTTATAAATACTGGACTTTCTTTAATTTCTACATTTTCAACCTTTTTTACCAATAACAAATTACAGTTTTCTGTTTTTACTTCTGCTGTAAATTTTTTGTTGATATCTTCTCCCTGTTCTTTGTGAGATAAGTCAACTTCTTTTACTGGCTTATCATAGATTGCTCCTACTTCATATGCCATTCCTAATATACTTAATAAGTCTCCTCTATTGGCAGTTAAATCAAAATCGATGACTTCATCATCCATTTGTAAATATTTTATAGGATCTTCTCCAACAACGGCATCTTCCCCTAATTCGGCAATTCCTTCTCTATCTTCTGGCTTTAAGAATTTATGTTCTAACCCTAGTTCTTCCATAGAACACATCATTCCATTAGATTCTTGACCTCTAATCACTCCTCTTTTTATTGTTTTTTCTGGTAATACCGCTCCATCTAAAGCCACAATTACTTTAATCCCTTTTCTAGCATTTGGAGCACCACATACGATATTTAATATTTCTTTTCCAATATTTACTTTGCAAACATGTAAATGGTCTGAATCTGGGTGATCTTTACATTCTACAATTTCACCAATTACTAAATTGGTTGCATTAATTAGTTTTCCAGCAGAATCATATTCATTTCCCACTCTTGTCATATCTTCTGCTAATTGTTTTACATCTATATTGGCATCTAAGTCTACATAGTCTTTCAAAAAATTTGTACTTAATTTCATGATTTACCTCCTATTTTTAAATTTCTTCATCTTTTCTATCAAATTGACTTAAAAATCTGATATCATTTGCATATAAATATCTCATGTCAGGTATTCCATATTTGAACATTGCTAATCTTTCTAAACCTGTTCCAAATGCAAATCCTCCATATTCTTCTGGATCATATCCATTCATTTTTAATACATTTGGGTGTACAATTCCAGATCCTAAAATTTCTATCCATCCTGTTTGTTTACAGATATTGCATCCTTTTCCTCCACATTTGAAACAACTTACATCTACTTCATAAGATGGTTCTGTAAATGGAAAATAGCTTGGTCTAAAACGTAATTCGCAGTTTTTCCCTATTAGTTTTTTTACAAATACTTCTAATGTTCCTTTTAAGTCTGCTAATGACACATTTCTTTCTTTTTTATCGATTACTAATCCTTCTACTTGACCAAATTGATGTGAGTGTGTAGCATCATCTTCTCTTCTATAAGTTTTTCCTGCACATATCATTCTGATTGGTGTTTTTTCTGTATTTGCTAACATTGTCCTTGCTTGAACTGCAGAGGTTTGTGTTCTTAGTAAATATTCATTTGTTATGTAAAAACTGTCTTGCATATCTCTTGCAGGATGTCCTTTTGGAAGATTTAGTCTTTCAAAACAGAATTCATCTGTTTCTAGCTCTGGCCCTGATACTACATCATATCCCATTGAAACAAATAAATCTTCTATTTCTTCTATGACTCTATTTACTGGGTGTTTGCTTCCTCTTTTTATTTTTGTTCCTGGTAGCGTGATATCTATTGTTTCTGATTCTAATTTTCTTTGTAATGCTTCTTGTGCAAATTTTTCTTCTTTTTCTTTTATAGCATTTTCTAATAACTCTCTAACTTCATTCACTTTACTACCTATAATAGGTCTTTCTTCTGGAGCTAGTGTTCCCATTCCTCTTAGTACTTGTGTTAACTCCCCTTTTTTTCCTAAGTACTTTACTCTTACTTCATTTAAACTTTTTGCATCTTGTACATTTTTGATTTCTTCTAATGCATTTTCTTTGATTTTTGCAATTTGTTCTTGCATGTTTCTCCTTCCTTTCTTGGTACAAAAAAAACTCCAATTCTTCCTACTTTTATAGGACGAATTGGAGTTCGTGGTACCACCTAATTTTATTAATTTTATTATTAACCTCATTATCGTTTTAACGGTTCTACCGCTTATCTCTACTGATGAATTTTTACATCCGCTTTTTAGATGTATTGTTCCTTGTTCAAGATAAGACCTCCAAAGTGAAATTTCAATATATTTTGTATAAATAGCTCTCAGCTTCACTATTTTCTCTGTAATACATTTTACATATATCTACTTTGCTTTTTCAATGGCTTTATTATATGATTTATTTGCGATATGGCCATTATAGCATGTTTTTAGTAGTTTGTAAACTGTTTTTGAGAAAATTTTCATTTTAAAAGGATGCTGATGCATCCTTTTCTTCACCAAATCGTAACATATAGATTTGGTCATCAATTTGCGAAATAAAATCTTCGCAAATTGTTCCTATGTTGGAAGAATTTGGAACAGAGAAAATAAAGTCTGACAAATATGGATTTTGAAAGTGATTATTCGTAATCTCTTCCAGTTTATCCATAAGAGTGCTACTTAAGACACCCATTCGAGAAATTTCTTCAATTTCTTGTAATCTTCCTTTTAATTCGCTCAACTCTATAATGGCCATTAAGCGCATCTCCCGGTCAATTACCATTGCTTTATCTTGTTCCTCCATGATGGTTTCTTTTTCGCCCAGCTCAGAAATTGTTTTCTTGCCAAAGCAGCTTATGCCAGCTACTACCATGATTATCGCCATGATAATCGCCCCGACTACACAAATACCAATTATCTCATCCCTAAGTTTTTTCATTTGTTTTTCCTCCCCCATATAGGAGGTAGTGTCAACTAAATGTATATTTTATTTAGTTACACCCCTGTATTTTTAAGGGTTTCATCACTTTTTTTCAACAAAAAAATGATACCCCCCTCTTTTATGGTATAATTGTTACAACGAATAACCA